>NZ_JBARVQ010000032.1:0-5241 GCF_049646345.1 Albidovulum sp.
GTGCCTGACAATGTGCCCGGGCAGGAAATGTTGAAGGAGAATCTTCAGCGGCCGCTGACGAGCGTCCCCGATCCTTTCGGGGAATACGAAAGCTTCGGCCACCACAACAATGCGATGCTGCGCCGGTTCCTCGATACGTTCGGGTTCGAATACGAGTTCATCAGCGCCACGGACTTCTATCGCTCAGGCCGCTTTGACGAGATCCTGCGCCGTTGCTGCGAGCGCTATGACGCGATCATGAAGATCATGCTGGCCTCTCTGCGCGAAGAGCGCCAGCAGACCTATTCCTGCTTCCTGCCGATCCATCCCGAGACCGGCCGCGTGCTGTACGTGCCGATGAAGGAGGTCAATGCCAAGGACGGCACGATCACTTTCGACGACGAAGATGGCCGCGAATGGGTGCTGCCTGTGACAGGCGGCAATGTAAAACTGCAGTGGAAGCCGGATTTCGGCGCCCGCTGGGCCGCGCTTGGCGTCGATTTTGAGATGTATGGCAAGGATCATTCGACCAACACGCCGATCTACGATGGCATCTGCGAGGCACTGGGCGTAAAGGCGCCGGAGCATTTCACCTATGAATTGTTCCTTGATGAGCATGGCCAGAAAATCTCGAAATCGAAGGGCAATGGCCTGACCATCGACGAATGGCTGACCTATGCGGCGACCGAGTCGCTTGGCTACTTCATGTATCAAAAGCCCAAGACCGCGAAGCGGATGCATTTCGATGTGATCCCGAAGGCGGTGGATGAGTATCACCAGCGGTTGCGGGCTTTCCCGGATCAGACGGTGGAGCAGCAGTTGGCGAACCCGGTCTGGCATCTGCACCGGGGCCAGCCGCCTGCGTCGGACATGGTTGTACCCTTCGCGATGTTGCTCAATCTGGCGTCGGTCGCAGGGGCGAAAGACAAGTCGGGGCTTTGGGGCTTTATCCAGCGCTATGCGCCGGAGGCGACACCGGAGAAGAACCCGCAGCTTGATCAGGCGGCCGAATTCGCTGTGCGCTATTTCCGCGACTTTGTCGCGCCGACTCGTGTTTTCCGTGCGCCCACCGATACGGAGCGGGCGGCGATGGAGGATCTGGTCGGGCGGTTGAAGCTCTGGGATGGCGGGCTGGATGCCGAAGCCTTGCAATCGATGGTCTTTGCTGTCGGCAAGGAGCACGGGTTCGAGCCGCTGCGCAATTGGTTCACAGCACTTTACGAAGTGCTGCTGGGGGCGAGCCAGGGGCCGCGTTTCGGCGGATTCATCGCACTTTACGGCGTAGAGGAAACGGTCACGCTGATCGAGCGGGCGCTTCAGGGGGAAATGACCGCAGCTTGATTTGGGGCTGGCGCCGGATCGTGCTAGGCTTACATCCGCAAGGATGGAGGCGCGGATGCGGCGTATCGTCTTAGGTCTCGGTCTCATGTTTCTCGTCGGCGCGTCTGCGTCCGCCGATGATGGGAGCGATATCCGTTCCGTGATTGGCGATCAGATCGCGGCCTTCGCGGCCGATGATCTGCCCAAGGCGTTCGATTTCGCCTCGCCCATGATCCAGCGCATGTTCAATGATCCCGAGACCTTCGGGCGCATGGTCGCAACCGGCTATCCGATGATCTGGCGGCCAGATGCGGTGCGCTATCTCGACCTGCACGAGGAAGACGGGCGCATGTTGCAGCGGATGGGGTTCCGAGACGGGGCGGGGCAGTTCCATCTCTTTGACTACGATATGATCGCCGGGCCCGATGGCTGGCTCATTAATGGCGTCTATCCTGTGCCACCCGAGGATGTCGGTGTCTGACGCCCAGCGTGCGCTGGTCTAAGACTTCCCCAAATCTTTCCCGGTAAAGCTATCCGCCGAGGGCCGGGCATGGCCCGCTGATTTCCCACGACGAGCAGTCCCCGCATGGGCCCGGATCCCGGGTCGGCGCGTGCCCGCCGTGGGCGCGCGACAGCGGGCCCCGCCGGACGGGGTGTGGACAACGACAAGGGGTTCTGCGCGATGAACAAGGCGATTACCGACGGGCTGGTTTTCATGCCGCCTGCATTCGAGAACGGGCTGGATGTCTGGTCGAGCGGCGACGGTACGCCGGGCTCTCCGACCTATGATGGCGCGGCCAATGCGGCACTGGTTCCGGCGGATCAGGATTTCGCGTCCTGCCTTGAACTGCAAAAGACGACGACCGTCACACAGCTTCGCTACACCGGCGAAACGCCGTTGCTGCCGGGCTGCTATCTGCGCATCCGGGCCCGCGTGAAGGCGATGAGCGGGAACCTGCCCTCTGTCCGGATCGCAGCCTGGGCTGGTGGGGCCGGGGGGCTCCATGTGCCGGGCGTCATCGAAGCGGGTGCGACTGTGGCGCTGACCGCCTATGGCAGAGTTGAGGTGATCGAGGCCATTGTCGGCACCGGCAATCGCACCGGCGTCGATATGAGCTGGGGCACCCAGGCGCTATACGGGCATTTCGGGATTGACCTCGCGGGCGCCAATGGCGGGGTTGTCCGCATCGATGATATTGAGATCGAGGACATCACGTCAGCCTTCCTTCGCACGATGATGGACTGGGTCGATGTCCGTGACTATGGCGCGGTGGGCGATGGTGTCACCGATGATTCCACCGCGGTGGAGGCCGCGGATGCCGCAGCCGCAGCTTCTGGCCGGACGCTGCTGTTTTCGGCGGGCACCTACTATCTCGATGCGGATGTGACGCTGGAAGCGCCGGCCCGGTTCGAGGGAACGCTCGTCATGCCGGTCAATCGCCGCATTGCGATGACCCGGAGTTTCGATCTTCCGACCTATGCAGACGCATTTGGCGACGAGGAAACAGGGTTCAAGAAAGCCTATCAGGCGCTGGTGAACTTTGCCGACCACGACACGCTCGATCTCGGTGGGCGGCGGGTCGAGATCACTGCGCCGATCGACATGCAGGCAGCGGTGGACAACAAGACCACCTTTTCGTCGCGCCGCACGATCCGTAACGGGCAGATCAATGCGGTTTCCGGACCAGCATGGGACACTGTGACCGTCACGTCGCAGGCGAGCTATTCAACCAGCAACGACACGATGCTGACTTCGGTGGCCAATATCGCAAATATCCCCGTTGGCGCGTTGGTTGAAGGTGTCGGAGTGGGCCGTGAGATCTACGTGACATCGGTCAATGTCGGGGCAGTCACTTTGACGCTGAGCCAGCCGCTTTACGGCGCGGCGGGGACGCAGGTCTATACGTTCAGGCGGTTTCAGTATCTGCTGGATTTCTCGGGCTTCGCGTCTTTGTCAAACATGATCCTCGACGACGTGCAGATCGAATGCGCGGGCGAGGCGAGCGGCATTCTTCTGGCGCCGTCCGGATCGATCTTCCAGTTGCGTGACAGTCACATGCTCAAGCCAAAGGACCGTGGGATTACCTCGATCGGCACGGGCTGTCAGGGGATGCTGATCGACCGGTGTCAGTTTGTATCGAACGAAAGCCCGCTGCGGTCGCAGGACCGGATCTCCATCGCGATCAATACGAACGCGAATGATGTGAAGATCCGGGACAACCGTGCCGTTCATTTCCGCCATTTCGCCGTGCTTGGTGGCACTGGCAGCCTGGTTGCGGGAAATCACTGGTTCCAGGGCGATCAGGAAACGGCGGGTCTGCGCGTGGCCGGGTTGGTGATTGCCGGAACGGATGTGAAATCGACCATCAACGGCAACTATGTGGACAATTCGTTCATCGAATGGACCAATGAATATGAGTCCGATCCGGATTTCGCCAATCAGTTTTCCTTTGGCGGGCTGACGATCACCGGCAATACTTTTACCGTCAACGATGTCGCGCCGTGGTTCAGCTGGATCGTGGTTAAGCCATATGGTGCGGGCCACTATATCCGGGGCTTCAACCTTTCGGGCAATGTGTTCCGGGCGCTGAACGGCACGGTGGACCGGGTTGAGAAAGTCGATACCACCTTTGCGCCGCTCGTCAATTTTTCCATGCGCAATATCTGGGTGGGTGAGAACACGTTCACGAATGTTGATCAGGTCATCGCGAACCCAGTTCTGTTGCAGCACAATCAGGTGACAGAGGCGACAGTCTGGACGCTGGATCCGGGGCCCTATCTGCCCTTTGGCGGCTGGGCGCGGAATGTCGATACGATCGTTGCCGAAGGCATGATCTCTGGTCCCGCCAATGTACGGCGCACCGACATGCCTTATGTCGAGGTCGAACAGGGGGCGGCGAAGCAGCAGGTCACGCTGAACTGGGCTTCGCAGTCCAAGGGGCGGGTGAATATCAAGGCGCGGATGGACAATCCGAACTGATCCGGCCTGCATGAGCAAGACAAGGGCCGGGCGCAGTCCGGCCCTTTCGGACGTTCAGAGCGGTGGCGGTGGCGGTGCTGCCGTCAGGATCTCGGCCCAGAGCAGGCGCTTGTCGACAGGCTTTGTCACATACCCGTTCAGGCCAAGCGCCATATAGTGATCGCGCTGGTAGGTTACGGCATCGGCGGTCAGGGCGACCACGGGAATTTGCGCCCAGTCCGCCGTCGATTCACGGATCTCGCGGAAGGTCGCTTCGCCGTCCATATCGGGCATGTTCATATCCAGCAGCACCAGATCGAAGGCTTCGGCCTTCAGCCATTCGAGCGCATCGCTGCCGCCATCGGCTTCGATCACTTCGATTCTGAGCGACCGGAGCATCTGGGCAACGATCAGCCGGTTGCTGGAAATGTCATCGACAACCAGAACCCGGAGACGGCCATAGATCGTCTCGGCGCCGGTCGCCGGAGGTTCGGGAATGGTGATGAAGGGCAATTCGACCCGCGCGACAAGGCCGCCATCCGGAGTGCGCATGAGACTGGCCTTGCCACCCATCACCTCGGCAATGCGATGGGCAACCGCCTGCGCCAGCGACTCGCCCGCGGGCGTCGCGGATGTGATTGCGTCGGACGTCCCGTTGGTGCCGGGGCGGCCTGCTACCGTTATCCGCAGCCGGTCCCGGCGTCCCGGCGCAAGCGCACAACGCAGATCCATGCGCGGCGCGACGCCCGTCGGTTGATCCCCGGCGACGAGGGCGCAAAGATGGGCCAGGCACTTTCGCAGCAATATCGGGTCGAACCTGCCGAATTCCGGCACCTCGTCCGCGATTTCAAACTCGACCCCGGGCTCCGGTCCGCCCCGCATGGGCATCTTTGTCGCGGCCGCCTGCTCCAGTTCCTGCCGGATCACCGCCGTTACCGGGCGAAACAGAATCTCGCCTTCCGTAAGCTGCGACAGGTCGATGA
>NZ_JBARVQ010000033.1:0-2693 GCF_049646345.1 Albidovulum sp.
AGCCGTCCTGGGGATGGAACAACGCGCCCTTGAGGTCATCGGTGCGCAAAAGCGGCCAACGCTCTTTCATTTCCTTCGGCGTCAGGAACTCGTGATAGACATCACAGGTTTCCGCGACCGAGGAATAGAGCATGTATTCGTCCATGCGGGCGTCGGTCTGCGCCATGCGCAGGTTGCCGACCACGGCAAAACCGGCATTGAGGCCGGTTTCCGCCTCAAGCGATTTATAGAAGTCGACCGAGTATTTGTGGATATGCGTGGTCGCATAGGACATGTTGAACAAGGGCAGCAGGCCAGCCGCGTGCCAGGTCGAACCGCTGGTCAGTTCGTCCCGCTCCAGAAGCATCGTATCCCAGCCAGCCTTGGCCAGGTGATAGGCGATCCCGGTTCCGACGGCACCGCCGCCGACGACAAGGGCTTTGACATGGGTTTTCATCGGGCCGACTCCTCGGGGCAATTTTCTGGCCCCTATCTGACAGAGCCGTAAAAACGTGGAAATGTCAGCCCGACCTAAAGCAGCGGAAAAACGACATGTCGGGCCTCTCGACCTGGTTGACCGGCGATTTGCCCAAGGGTAACGCAGGGCGTGATGGGACAGAATTCGCGCCATAGCCTGCGGGCATACCTGGTCTGGGCAATGTTCTTGCCGTTCCTGCTCCTGTCGCTACTGTCACCTGCCGTCATGCCGTCCCGCGGGGTGGATGGCACCGTCGCGCTCGTGCTTTGTACGGGCGACGGGCCGGTGACGCTGGCCTTCGATCCGGTGACCGGTGCGCCGGTTGAGCATGACCCTGACGGGGTGTCGGAGCGGTGCGACTGGGCCGCGTCGCATCACGCTGTGATCGACCTCGCGCGGCCAGAGCTACGGGCAATTGCGGGCGCCGTCACGCCGGGCAAGACCCCACCCGTTCCGCAACTGCTGGCCGCAACGCGCGCGACCGGATTGCCACCCGCAACGGGGCCCCCATCCGCTGCCTGACGTTTCCGACGACACCGAAACCTCAGCAACGGACTTTATTCATGACAGATGCAACCTTCGGGGCCGATGCTCCGGCGGGGCCTTCGGGCGCGAACAAACTCTACTTTGCCGCCTGGCGCTGGCATTTCTATGCGGGGCTCTATACCGCGCCCTTCCTGATGATGCTTGCCGCGACCGGCCTTTTGGCCATGTGGATCGCGGTCCTGTCCGGCATATCCGGCGAACAGCTGACCGTCACGCCGGGCGCCGCCCCCCTGACCCTGTCCGCACAGCAGGCCGCCGCCGAGGCGGCGGTGCCGGGCAGCCATGCCACACAATATGTGGCCCCGCTTGCCGCCGACCGGGCGGCGGCTTTCGCGGTCGCGACCGAAGCGGGCAAGACCGGTGTCGCGCTCGACCCCTATACCGGCGCGGTGCTGGAGACGTTTCCCTGGCGCGCGGGCTGGTATGACTGGCTGACCGACATCCACGGCTCACTTCTGATCGGCAAGACCGGCGACCGTCTGATTGAGGCGGCGGCCAGCCTCGGGCTGTTCCTTTGCGTATCGGGGCTTTACCTGCACTGGCCGCGCAATGGCGCAGGCTGGGCGGGCGCGCTGACGATCCGGCGCGGCGGCCGGGCCTTCTGGAAGTCGCTGCATGGCGCGCTCGGGCTCTGGTCCATGCTTATCCTCGTTGTCTTTCTTATCTCGGGCCTTTCCTGGGCGGGGATCTGGGGTGGCAAGCTGGTGCAGGCCTGGTCCACCTTCCCGGCAGCGAAATGGGACAATGTGCCCCTGTCGGACAAGACCCATGCCGACATGAACCACGGCGCGGCCAAGGAGGTGCCCTGGGGGCTGGAACAAACGCCGCTTCCGGCATCAGGATCGCTTGCCGGGACCGCGGCCATCGATGGGCCGGTCAGCTTCGACACAATCGGCGCCTTCGCCGACGGGTTGGGTTTTCTGCACCGCTATCAGGTCAACTTCCCGGGTGAAGAGACCGGTGTCTGGACGATCAGCCATGACAGCATGTCGAATGAGGGCCGCGCCCCTCGGCCGACCGCACGCTGCATATCGACAGGTACACCGGCAATGTTCTGGCCGATGTGCAATATGCCGACTATTCGGCCTATGCCAAGGCAATGGCCTGGGGCATCGCCTTTCATGAAGGCGATATGGGCTGGTGGAACATCGCGCTGAACACGCTCTTCTGCCTTGCGATGATCTTCGTGCCTTTGTCCGGCATCGTGATGTGGTGGAAACGGCGGCCCACGGGGGCGGGACGGCTGGCCGCGCCACCACGCCCCGCCGAGGTGCCGTTTGCCATGGGGGCGATCCTTTTGACGTTGGCGCTGGCGCTCGCCTTCCCGATGCTGGGGCTGACGATCCTGGCGGTGATCCTGCTCGACCTCGTTGTGATCGGCGCGATTCCGCCCCTGAAACCCGCATTGTCCTGATGCGTCTGCCGGGGCGGATCACCCTAAGGCCCGCCCCAGTAATCCGTTCATGTCTCGACCTTGCAATGGCAGATGCCTAGAGTGGGCGGGACGGCATGGGCGGAGGTGTGGATATGGCGCGGACAGTGGTGATCGAGGCCCATGGCGGGCCAGAGGCGATGACGCTTGTCGACCGCCCGGTCGGCGATCCCGGCCCGGGCGAAATCCGGATCGCGCACAAGGCCTGCGGTCTGAACTTCATCGACGTCTATCAGCGTGAGGGGCTTTACAAGCTCA
>NZ_JBARVQ010000034.1:0-4917 GCF_049646345.1 Albidovulum sp.
CGACCCAGGCCGGGTCCATGTTCTTGAAATTCTCCATCTCATTGGGCTTTGCTTCCAGCAGCAGCCCCTCGGCGATCCAGATCGGCACATATGTGCCCGAGGGCACGACGATATCGAAACCATGGCCGCCCGCCTTGACCTTGGCCAGCGCGGTGTCGTTGGAATCATAGTCCGTGATCGTGACCTTGATGCCGGTCTCAGCCTCGAACTTGGCGATCATCTCGGGGCTTGTGTAGTTGCCCCAGTTATAGATGTTCAGCTCACCTTCAGCGAAGGCCGCGGTGCCCGACATCAGGATGGCAACAAGGCCTGTTCTGAGTGTTCCTGTCGTAAAGTTCATTGGTACCTCCTCCTGTTTTACTTTCTGTTTTTCGAGAGAAAAAAGAAGATCACAACCATCGTGACGGACACGGCAAGCAGCACCGTCGAAATGGCGTTCACTTCGGGGGTAACAACCCGGCGTAACTGGCCGAGCATGTAGGTGGGCAGGGTGTCCTGCCCGGCAGATTTCACGAATTCGGTGATCACGACATCGTCGAGCGAGATGACGAAGGCCAGCATCGCACCCGCCAGAATGCCGGGCCAGAGCTGTGGCAGCGTCACACGGCGGAACACCTGAAACGGTGTGGCGTAAAGATCGGCACCCGCCTGTTCAAGGTTCAGATCCATCCCCTGAAGCCGCGCCCGGATCGGCATATAGGCAAACGGGATGCAGAATGCCGAATGCGCGGCGACCAAATAGGCCAGACCGCCGTAGCCCGTCGCCACCTTGATCATCGCAAAGAAGATCAGAAGCGCCACGGCGGTCACGATCTCGGGCACCATCAGCGGCTGGTTGATGATTGCGAAAACCGCCGAATAGCCGCGATATGGTTTCGTGCGCGTCGTGGCCAGCGCTGCCGGAACCGCCGCAGCCGTGGCAATGACCGATGCGAAGCTTGCAAGGATCAGGGACCGCACGGTCGCCTCCTGCACCTGTTCGTTCTGCCAGGCGGCGGCATACCATTGCAGCGAAAACCCCTGCCAGATCGCGATGGAAGACCCGGCATTGAAGGAATAGACCACAAGAAGGACGATCGGCAGGTACAGCAGGACGAAACAGCCAAGGGCAATCGTGGTAAAGCCACGCTGTTCCTGAACGTCGAAGGTCTTCTGCCTAGCCATGGCCCACCTCCTCTTTCCCCGCAACGCGGACGTAGAAGAGCAGTGCCACCATCACGATGGCCAGCAATGTCAGCGACAGGGCGGCCCCCAGCGGCCAGTTCCGGGCCTGTCCGAACTGCAGCTCGATCAGGTTGCCCAGCATCAGTTGCTTGCCGCCCCCCAGCACCCGGGGTGTCACATAGGCACCAAGCGAGGGAACGAAGACAAGGATAGACCCCGCGATGATCCCGGGCTTGACCAGCGGCATGATCACCCGGCGCAGAACCTGCCAGCGGGTGGCGTAAAGGTCATAGCCTGCCTCGACCAGTGAAAAGTCCAGCCGCTCGAGCGAGGCGAAGATCGGCAGGACCATCAGCGGCAGATAGACATAGACCATACCGACCACGACCGCGAATTCCGTGAACAGGATCTGGATCGGCGTGTCGATGACCCCCATTGCGATCAGCAATGTGTTGACGACGCCTTCGTTGCGGATGATCTCCATCACCGCGAAGGTGCGGATCAGAAGATTGGTCCAGAACGGGATCATGATCAGCAGCATCCACATGTCGCGCCGGTTCCGGGGCCGCGTGGCGATGAAATAGGCCGTCGGAAACCCGAAGATGAACGCCATCACCGTCGTCATCAGCGACAGCTTTACCGAGCGCCAGAAGATCGACAGATGCGCGTCCGACCAGGCGATCTGTTCGGTAAAGAAATCGCGCTGGGCTACGACGTTGAACCAGGCCTCGGTCGAGAATTGCCATTTCACCCCGCCATAGTCGCCGGGGGCGAGGAAGGAATAGATCACGACGATGATCAGCGGGCCCGAAGCGGCAAAGATCAGGATCAGCATCGCCGGAGACAGCAGCAGCCAGCGATTGCGGATCTTTTCCATGTCGCCCCCCACCGCCATCAATCCTTCAAGACCTGACCGACACCCGGCGGGAAGGTCAGCCCCACCGCATCCCCGACCGCGATTGCCTCGGTCCGGTCCGGGCTGTTTTGCCTGCGCACGACAAACTGCCCGCCGTGATCCAGCGTGACATGAACATGGGTGTCGGTGCCGAAATAAACGATATTCTCGATCCGGCCCTGCATGAGGCCCTGATCGTCGGCCAGAACCGCATGTTCGGGGCGAATTGCGATGGTCGCCCTGCCTGCGCCCGGTGCACCGTCACTGTGGCGGGCGCTGACGGTCTGGCCCGAGGGCAGACGAACCTCGGCACTGTCACCTGCGACCGTCAGAACCTCTGCCTCGATGAAATTCGTATCGCCGATGAAGTCGGCCACGAACCGCTCTGCCGGATGATCGTATATGTCGCGCGGGCCGCCGATCTGCAGGATGCGGCCCTTGTTCATCACCGCGATCCGGTCGGACATGGTCAATGCCTCTTCCTGATCATGTGTCACGAAGATGAAGGTGATACCGGTTTCCGCCTGCAACCGTTTCAGTTCAATCTGCATGTCCTTGCGCAGCTTGAAATCAAGGGCCGAGAGGGGTTCGTCCAGCAACAGAACCTTTGGCTTGGGCGCCAGTGCGCGGGCCAATGCCACGCGCTGCTGCTGGCCACCGGAAATCTGGCCGGTCCGGCGATCCGCCATTGGCGTCATGCGCACCAGGTCCAGCATCTCGGCCACGGTTGCGGCAATCTCGGGCTTCGGTTTGCCCAGCATCTCAAGACCAAAGCCGATGTTTTCGGCCACGGTCATATGCGGGAACAAAGAATAGTTCTGGAACACCGTATTGACCGGTCGTTTGTAGGGCGGCAGGTCCGACAGATCCTGCCCGTAAAGTTCAATCGCCCCTGACGTCGGATGCCCGAAACCGGCGATCATTCGCAGCAGTGTCGTCTTCCCGCATCCCGATGGTCCAAGCAGCGTGAAGAACTCGTTTTCGCGAATGGTGACCGAAACATCGTCCAGCGCCGTGAAGGCCGATGTACCGGTTCCGAAGATCTTGGAGCAGTTGCGAATGTCGATCGCGATACCTGAACCCACCAGCGTCCCCCCATGGCCATCGCATTACGAGGACCACCCCAACAAGTGTTTACAGCTTGACTATGACACCGGGTGGGCGTTCGAATAATACCACCCGATTGGTATCCGATTTTGGTTGTGCGCCTTCTAGGGAGTAGTCGATGCCGATTGATCCAAGACGCTACGCTTTGCTGGGTGGGATGGCCGCGGCAGCCAGCATCGCCGAATTCAAGACGTATCTGGTTGATTTCGCCGGGATCGAATTCAATCCGCAAAGCGTGGTCGTGCTGCTGTTTCGCAAAGGTGTTGTTCCGGCCCTGCTTCTGAGCTGGATACCAGACAAGGTTTTGCGCCAGACCTTCGATACCGAATACTTCAAGTTCGGCCATCTGCTCGACCCATTCGCGCAGGCCGCGGCCAGAGAACGATCGAGTTCTGCCTACCGGGTGTCCGAGATTGCGCCGGACAGGTTCGAAGCAAGCGAATACTACGCCACCTATTACCGCAAGACCGCAATGGTGGATGAAATCGGCGCGCTCAGGCGATTGGATGACAGATCGATTGTCCATCTGTCCTTGGGACGCAATCGCGGATACCGCAAATTCTCTCCCTCTGAAATCCGCAAATTCAAGGCCATGTATACGGCAATAATGCCGAAACTCGGTCAGCTTGCGATGGAGGAGAGCATCCAAAAGAACGCAGCACCACCTGCCGGGGATCTGATCGAGATCCTGACCAGCCTGAATACCCGAGACGAGCCGCCGATCAGCCGCCGCGAAGCGCAGATCGCCGCACTGATCATCCAGGGCCATTCCAGCCGCTCAATCGCGCTGCATCTCAGGCTGTCGGTTCACACCGTCAAGGTTCACCGCCGCAACATCTACCGAAAGCTGACTATATCAGCCCAGAATGAGTTGTTCGGCCTTGTCATGCGGCACGGCATGGCGGTCGAGGCGAATGTCGGGTCTTAACCTGTACCCGTCAGAGACTGGCCTCAATCGACCAGATCTGTCGCAAGTGCACCGGCCAGAGAATTCGGCGCACTTTTGGTGATTTTGACCTTCGCGATCTCACCCGGCTTCAGGTTGGTCTGGACATGCACCGCATGCAGGTAATCGGACTTGCCCACCATCTGGCCCGGCAGTCGGCCGGGTTTCTCGAAAAGGACCGAAACCTCGCGCCCGACCATCGCCTCCTGGCCCGCGCGTTGCTGTTCGGTGATCAGGGCCTGAAGCGTCTGCAGCCTTGCATCCGCGACCTCCGCCGCCACCGGCGATTTTTCCGCGGCCGGGGTGCCGGGACGGGCGGAATATTTAAACGAATAGGCCATGCCGTAATTGACGGTGCGGATCAGATCCATCGTAGCGTCAAAATCGGCATCCGTTTCGCCCGGGAAACCAACGATGAAATCGCCCGACATCATCATGTCGGGCCGCGCCGCGCGGATCTTCTCGATCAGGCGAAGATACTCATCGGCCGTATGCTTGCGGTTCATCGCTTTCAGGATACGGTCCGAGCCTGACTGCACCGGCAGATGCAGATAGGGCATCAGCTTTGGCTCATCGCCATGAGCGGCGATCAGGTCTTCCTCCATGTCATTGGGGTGCGAGGTGGTGTAGCGGATGCGTTCCAGCCCAGCGACTTTGGCCAGTTCCCGCACCAGCCGCGCCAGCGACCAGTCGCCGTCAGCCCCCGCCCCGTGATAGGCGTTGACGTTCTGGCCCAAGAGCGTGATCTCGCGCACGCCCTTTTCGATCAGACCGCGCGCCTCTTTCATGATGCGATCGGCAGGAC
>NZ_JBARVQ010000035.1:0-6110 GCF_049646345.1 Albidovulum sp.
CTGTCTGATGATTGAGAAGGTCCCAATCGTCAGCCAGGTCGGTCAGATCGCATAATGCGCGCCGCTATGGGCGGCTCACTCCATCAGCCAAATGCGCCAGTGCCGCGGAGCGGCTTCGTCCATGGGCTGGAAATGCATGATATTTGGGTCGGAAATGCTTGCCACGGCCAGCGAGCAGGTTTCAGAGAATCTGGGGGGCGGGTCGTCGCTGTCCGGCGTTCAGCAATGCATTTCTGTCGCCAGACCGAAACGGGCGATGTCATAGCCGGTTGCGGCAATCCGGGTCAGTACGTCATCGACAAGCGCGGGGCTGCCCGCGTCGATGCAATTCTCGCGGAAATACCAATAAAGGAACTTGGCATAGGGCCAGCGCCGTCCCGTTGCATGGGCAATGGCGCCGTCCATGTCGAACTGCCGTTCGACCGTCACCGCGGCGTGGTGAAAATCGGCCCGGCCGCACAGGACCACGGGCACCCGGTGCAGCATGCTTTCGATCCCCACGGCCGAGTTGATCGTCACCGTGACAGCGGCCTTGGAGAGTATGTCGTGGATATTGCCATGGCTGACCACGACCCTTTCATCGCGCGCGGCAAGCTCGGCCAGCCATTCGCCCGTATCGGGGGATGTGTCACGCGGATGGGGTTTGATGACAATGGGACGTGGATCGTCGCGCCTGAGCAGCGCCTTGACCATGGAGGTGCGGTCAAGATGGCAGGTCTCCTCGACCGCGCGGTCCTTTTCACTTTGCAGGAAGACGGCGATGGCGCCTTCGGGGCTATCCACCTCGGCGTCCGGCTGCGCACCGCGCGACCGGCGCTGTTTGACCCAGCGTCCGACCATGTGGCGATGAAAGGCGTTGGCGGCCTTCGCATCCACCTCGCTGCGGCGGAACTTCGCTTCGCCGATGGACGAGAGCGCCCTGATACCGTGCGGGTCGAGGTTCCAGAACGGAAAGAGATAGGCAATGCCGGTATTGAGGATACGCGGATGCCGCAACGCGCCGTGATCGACGATGTGAAAATCGTCATCCTCCAGCATATCCGCAAGCAGCAATTCGCGTTCATGCGGCACCTTGCGGACCACACCGCCACGTTCCGTGAATTCATCACAGAGCCGGCGATAGAACCATTTCAGGCCCTCATCGCCTGCGAGGACAGCTTTGGGCAGGTGAAGGATAAGACGTGCGGACTGCATGGGCGGGAGTTTACCCGGCTTCCGTCCGGGTGCAATCCATCCGCAGAATAAGCCTCAGGATATGCTGCGGACCTGCATCGCCATGGGGATAGACCGCTCCGGTATCGTGGAACCCACCCTTGAGATAGCAGCGGATGGCGGCAGGGTTCGCCACATTCACCGTCAGAACGGCGCTTTCCTTTCCCGGATAATGTCGGGCGAGATAGGGCGAGAGAGCGACGACGGCGGCTGTGGCGATGCCACGGCCCTGCATGTCGCGATCAATCATGAAGGCCCGCAGGCTAAGCTCGTCCTGTTCCGGAGAATCGTGGCGTTGCGCATAGTTGCGGTCGATCTTGAAGAACCCGACCGCGCGACCGTCCTGAAGGATCGCGTGAAAGTCTATGCCAGTCTCACCCGACGCAAAGGCCTCGGCAACGGTGCCGGAAAACCTTTCCTGTTCCGGGGTGACGTGGATACCGGCCACACGATCGAAATCGTCGCGGCCGATGGGCGTCAGGGTGACGCTTGTCACCCCTCCATCGCTTCCAGCTCATCGATCATTCCGGCGATCATGGACAGGCCCTTGTCCCAGAATTTCGGATCGCTGGCATCAAGCCCGAAGGGGGCCAACAGCTCCTTGTGGTGCTTCGATCCGCCCGCTTTAAGCATCTCGAAATACTTCGCCTCGAACCCCGGCAGGCCTTCCTCATAGACCGCATAAAGCGCATTCACGAGGCCGTCGCCGAACGCATAGGCATAGACATAGAAGGGCGTGTGGACGAAATGCGGGATATAGGACCAGAAGGTCTCATACCCCTCCATGAACTCGAACGCATCGCCCAGGCTTTCGTCCTGAATGCTCATCCAGAGCGCGTTGATATCCTCGGGCGTCAATTCGCCCGTCCGGCGTGCGGCGTGCAGCTTGCATTCGAAGTCATAGAAGGCGATCTGGCGGACGACCGTGTTGATCATATCCTCAACCTTGCCAGCCAGCAGAACCTTGCGTTCGGCCGGAGATTTGGCCTGTGCAAGCAGCTTGCGGAAGGTCAGCATTTCGCCAAAGACGCTGGCAGTTTCAGCCAAAGTCAGCGGGGTTGAGGCCAGCATCTCACCCTGCGGGGCGGCCAGAACCTGATGGACGCCATGGCCCAGTTCGTGGGCCAGCGTCATCACGTCACGCGGTTTGCCGAGATAATTCAGCATGATGTAGGGGTGGACGTCGGTGACGGTCGGATGGGCGAAGGCGCCGGGTGCCTTGCCCGGTTTCACGCCCGCATCGATCCAGCCATTATCAAAGAAAGGCTTTGCAATATCAGCCATTTCCGGGGCGAAGTGCGTGTAAGCTGTCATCACTGTGTCGCGCGCTTCGTCCCAATTGACGGTTTTCTTTTCCTCAATCGGTAATGGCGCATTGCGGTCCCAGACCTGCAACTTCTCCAGCCCCATCCATTTCGCCTTCAGCCGGTAATAGCGGTGCGAAAGCTTCGGATAGGCGGCGACAACGGCGTTGCGCAGCGCTTCCACCACTTCGGGTTCGACATGGTTCGACAGGTGCCGCCCATATTGTGCTGAGGGCATCTTGCGCCAGCGATCCTCAATTTCCTTTTCCTTGGCAAGTGTGTTGTGGACACGGGCGAAGAGCTTGACGTTTTCGCCAAAGACCTTGACCAGCGCCTTCGCGCCCGCCTCGCGCCGGGCGCGGTCCTGTTCCGAGAGAAGGTTCAGCGTGGCTTCAAGGTTCATCGCCTCCGCCTCGCCCTCGACTGTGAATTCCAGTCCGGCCATCGTCTCGTCGAACAGCTTGTTCCAGGCCGATGCGCCGACGGTCGACTGGTCATGCAGGAACTTTTCCAGCTCATCCGATAATTGGTGCGGCTTCATCGCCCGCATCCGGTCGAAGACCGGCTTGTAACGGGCGATATCGGCATTGGCGGTGAACACGTTTTCGTAAGCGTCATCCTCAATCCGGTTGAATTCGAGCGAGAAGAAAACGAGCGGCGTGGTGAATTCGGTGACCTTGTCTTGACAGTCGGACATGAACTTGGCCCGCGCGGCGTCCATCGTGTTTTGGTAATAGCGCAGGCCCGCATAGGACATGATGCGGCCCGCCACGGCCTCGATCTTTTCATAGGCGCGGATGCAGCCCAGCATCGTGGTCGCGTCAAGGGTCGCCAGCTTGCCCTCGTAAGTCGCCGCGAAATCTGCGCAGGCCCCTTCCAGCCAGTCCATGTCGCGCCTGACCTCGGGCGCGTCGGGGGCTGCGTAAAGATCGCTCAGATCCCATTCCGGCAGATTGCCGAGCCCCCCGGACGAGGCATTGGCGTCGAAGACCGGGCGGGGCAGGCGAATGGGCATGGGGGAACTCCTACGAATGCTTTCGTCCAGAGATGGCAGGGGCAATGGGGCATGGCAAGGGCGGGTGCGCGTTTTCCCGCGCATCGGCCGGGGCTGAGCTGGGTTTTGGCTGCGGATCCGGAACGAATGCAGCTCCCTGCGTCTTGACTTGTTCCCGGGCGAAGGGGCGTATCCACGATTGTCAGCAACGCCCCGATCGGGTCTCACTCAAACGCAAAAAAAGGCCGCGCAGTGCGCGGCCTTTTCCCATCCAATCTGGTCGGATCAGAGCTCGTCCAGCGCCTCGACAGCTTTCTGGAGCTTGTCCTTGGAAACCTCTTTCTCGGACACTTTGGCACCGGTAACCACGAGATCCACGACCTTGTCCTCAAAGATCGGCGCGCGCAGCTGCTGCTGCATCTGCGGGTTCTTCTGCACGAATTCGAAGAAGGCGCGTTCCTGCCCCGGATATTGACGGGCCTGGTTCATCACCGCCTGCGTCATCTCGGCATCGGTGACCTCAACCTCTTCCTTGCGGCCGATCTCGGCCAGCAGAAGCCCCAGACGCACCCGACGCTCGGCGAGCGATTTGTGCTCGTCGGTCGGTTCGATGTGGTCGTGGTTGTGATCATGCACATCGGGGTTTTCGTCATGCCAGAGCTGGTGGGCGATTTGCCCTGCCTCGGCCTCGACAAGGCTTGGCGGCAGGTCGAATTTCACCAGCTTGTCGAGCTGATCGAGAAGCGCGCGCTTCATCACCTGACGCGAAGCGCCGGTATATTCGGCCTCCAGCCGCTCGGTGATCTGGCCCTTCAGGGCCTCAAGGCTCTCGGCCCCGAACTGCTTGGCCAGTTCGTCGTCAATCTCGGCGGGCTTGGCGCCCTTCACGGCTTTCACCGTGCAGTCAAAGATCGCTTCCTTGCCGGCAAGGTGCTGGGCACCGTATTCGGCCGGGAAGGAGACCTTGACGGCCACGTCGTCACCGGCCTTGGCGCCGACGAGCTGTTCCTCGAAACCGGGGATGAAAGAGCCGGAGCCAAGTTCCAGAGGGTAATCCTCACCCGCACCGCCTTCAAAGGCTTCGCCGTCGATCTTGCCGACGAAGTCGATCACGACCTGATCGCCGTCCTTGGCCTTGGTGCCCTTCTTCTTGTCCTCGAAGTTCTTCGCGGACTTGGCGAGGTTTTCCAGCGCTTCGGTCACGTCCTTGTCCTCGGCCTTGACGACCAGCTTTTCCAGCTTGACCTTCGAGACGTCGACCTCAGGGATCTCGGGCAGCGCCTCATAGGACATCTCGACGATAACATCGTCGCCCTCTTTCCAGGTCTCGCCGCCCTGCATCTCGACCTTGGGCTGCAAAGCCGGGCGGTCGCCGGTGGTGTCGAAATGCGATTTCATCGCGCCGTCGATCGCGTCCTGCATCGCATCGCCAAGGATGCGCGGGCCGAACTGCTTTTTCAAAAGCGCCATCGGCACCTTGCCCTTGCGAAAGCCCTTCATCTCGACTTCCGGCTGCGCCTCGACGAGCTTTTCATTGACCTTCGCATCAAGATCGGCGGCCGGCACGGTGATCGTGTAGCTGCGCTTGAGGCCGTCTTTCAGGGTCTCGGTGACCTGCATTCCTTCGTCCTTTTATCCATGGTGCGGGTGGAGGGACTTGAACCCCCACGCCTTGCGGCGCCAGAACCTAAATCTGGTGCGTCTGCCAATTTCGCCACACCCGCGATGCCCAAAGAAGCGGCCCTTTTCAGGACCGCCTCCGAAATCCGCGCCCTTCTAGCAAGGTTCACAGCGCGATGCGAGCGGAAAAAGCGCCGCAGAATGGGCCCGGCCGCTGCGCAATGTTGACATATTCCGCAATCAGGATGCGAAGCATAGAATAATAACAATGGGGATCCGGATGACGCATATGGCACGCGAACATTTGGCGGCTGAACGGGCCGATACACCGGTAAAGACCACTCACGGCATTGCGTCCGGCACGGTTGTGCTGACACTCGACGGCGCTTTGCCGGTCGATTTCCTGTCACCCGGCGACCGCGTCATCACGCGCGAAGGGATGCGGGTGGTACGTGAGGTCAGGGTGCACCGCTATTCCGGCCCGGCCGTCTGTGTGAAGGCGGGTGCCCTTGGCCACGACCGGCCCGAGCAGGATCTGGTCCTGCCCGAGACAACGCAGATCCTGATCCGCGACTGGCGGGCCGAGGCGCTTTTCGGCACCGCCGAGGCGGTGATGCCGATCTCGCGCCTGACGGATGGTGAATTCATCGCCCCGACCAAGGCGCTGTCGATGCGGCTATACGACCTCAGGTTTGACACGCCACAGGTAGTCTATGCCGAAGGGCTGGAACTGGCCTGTGCTGCGGTCGAGGCCGAGGCTCAGATCGCCGACGAGTGACCCCTGAGGCAAGGTGGGTTGAAACCCACCTTACGGGGGCCCTCAAAGCCTGAGATCGCGAAAGACCGCCGGAATCTGTTCCGGAATATCCTCGGCAATCAGGCCGGGCCCGAATTTCAACGCACATTCAACATGCAGCCAGGCCGCCGTCTCGGCCGCCTGCATCGGCGCGAAACCGCGCGCCAAGAGCCCTGCGATGAAG
>NZ_JBARVQ010000036.1:0-6346 GCF_049646345.1 Albidovulum sp.
GTCTATACGATCACGATGGAGATCGCGGTGCTGACCCCGCCTGTTGGCCTCAACCTCTATGTCATTCAGGGGATCGGGCAGGGCAAGGTCACGATCGGTGACGTCATCATGGGCTGCCTGCCCTTCATCGCTGCGATGGTCCTTCTCATCGCCATTCTCATCCTCGTACCGGAGACTGCACTGTGGTTGCCAGATCAGATGCGCTGACCGCCGCAAGCGGGCTCAGCTACCGCCGCGCCGGAACCGGTCAGCCGCTTGTCCTCGTTCACGGCTATCTGGGCGGTTCCGCCCAGTGGCAGGCCGAGATTGACCGGTTCAGCGCCGGTTACGACGTGATCGCCCCCGATCTGCCGGGCTTCGCGGCCTCGGCCGGTTGCAATCCCGTCGACCGGATCGAGGGGTTCGTCGCGGCGATCATCGGGTTGCTTGATGAGCTTGGCGTCACGACATTCATGCTGATGGGACATTCCATGGGCGGGATGATCGCACAGGAGATGGCCGCCCGGCATGGCGACCGGGTCACGAGGCTGGTGCTTTACGGCACCGGGCCTCTGGGGGTCATGCCGGACCGGTTCGAGACCCTCGACATCTCGCGCCAACGACTGCGTGCCGATGGTGTGGCCGAGACGACGCGGCGCATCGGGGCCACATGGTTTCGCGATGGCGAACAGGCGACTGGCTTTGGCCTCGTCGCAGCACTTGGTGCGCAAGCCAGTGAGGCGGCGGCGATGGGCGCGCTTGATGCGATGGATCATTGGGATGGCCGCCCGGCAATCCCCACGCTGACCATGCCGTCGCTGGTGATCTGGGGGGACGGTGACAAATCCTACCGCTGGCCGCAGACCGAGGCGCTGTGGCGCGCGCTGCCCGATGCGGGCCTCGCGGTCCTGCCCCGCGCCGCCCATGCCGCGCATCTGGAAAAGCCCGGGATCTTCCAGGCCATGCTTGGGGAATTCCTCGCGGGCTGAGGGTAACGGTTCCACCCGAAAACCGGCGGATAGATGCGTTTTAGGCATAGTTGGATCGGCGCCTTTACGCCTGTGCGATCACAGCGCCGTGAAGGGCGATTTCATCCCTCTTGCGCCTTCCCGGGCCACACGCCAAATAGCGTCAGGTGGCGACTAAGCCACTGATTCTAGGGCAGATGCCCTGTTGGAGTATACAAAGATGAAAAAGTTCGTTCTGGCCCTCGGCGCCGTTGCCGCTTTCGCCGCCGCTGCCAACGCCCAGACCGTCGTCACCGACACCGACGGCAACGGCACCTTCTCGATCGAAGAGCTGACCGCTGCTTACGCCGACATGACCGCCGAAACCTTCGCGGCTATCGACGCGAATGCCGACGGTGCGGTTGACGCTGACGAACTGGCTGCCGCTCAGGAAGCCGGCACGATCGCCGAATAATCAGCGATCTGCATCCCCTTTCGGGACAGGCCCCGGGGTTTACGCCCCGGGGCCTTTGTTTTTCTCATGCCCGTCATTCGTGTTGGTCTGTAGTTGCGGGGCCCCCGCCAGTGCGACCCTCATACCGCTTGCCGGGGCGGGCAGGTGCTCAACCGGTGCTTTCGGTCAGAGGCGACCGGCGCAGGAGGGGCCGCTATTGATGGCATCAACGGATACTTGCCGGCGCAAAGCGATTTGCGGATCAGCCCGAGAATTTTCTGTGGCGCGAAGCTGAGGCCCGTGATAGCAACTGTGATCACAGATACGCTACTTGAGGGACGCCATGCCGACGGCCAATCCACCCATCGTCGATACGCTCCGCGCCGAACTGGCGCTGCTTCGGTCGCTTGACCGGGATCAGGCGCGGACCATGCCGCCCGCCTTCTACACCTCGGCCGATTTTCATGAGATCGAGAAGGAGGAGCTGTTCCGTTCGGAATGGATCTGCCTTGGCCATGTTGGCGAGGTGCCGGACAACGGCGATTACTTTACCACCGAACTCGTGGGCGAACAGCTGATCGTGGGCCGCGACCACAAGGGCGAGGTGCAGGTCCTGTCCAATGTCTGCCGCCATCGCGGCAACCTCGTGGCCGAAGGCAGGGGCAACAAGCGCAGCTTCGTCTGCGGTTATCACGCCTGGACCTATGACCTTGACGGGACCCTGAAGACCGCGCCGCTGATGAAGGACGTCAAGGCTTTTGACCGCAAGAAATGCAACCTGCCGCAGATGAAATGCGAAGTCTGGAGCAACTTCATCTTCGTCAATCTCGACGGCACGGCCAAGCCGCTGGCGCCGCAGCTCGCCAAGCTGGATGCGATCCTGCACAACTACCACAATGAGGAACGCAACCTCTTATTTTCCGACGAAACCGTCTGGAACACCAACTGGAAGAACCTGACCGAGAACTTCATGGAAGGGTATCATCTGTTCGCGACCCATCCGACGACGCTGCAGCCGATGACCCCTACCCAGCTTTGCCGGAAAGTGCCGGGTGAAGACCGCTGGACCGCCTACCGGTCCTATTACGATCCGAACTATCCGCCGCGTGGCCCGTTTCATGAAGACATGACCGAGGATGAACAGCGCAACAGCGTGCTTTTCAACATCTTCCCCAGTTTCGTGGTCGCGGTCGCGGCGAATTACACGCTTTACCTGTGTCTGCGCCCCGCGGCTGCCGACAAGGTCGCGATCCGCTGGGGCGTGGCCGGGTTCAAGACCGATCCCGAAGACCCGGAAGTGGTGAAATATGTCGACCTCTGCAAGGCCTTCAACGACGAGGATCGCCAGAAGCTGGAAACCCTGCAAAGGGCGCAAAACACGCGCTATTACGCGCATGGTCCGCTGGCACCGGACGATCTTGAGGGGACGATCTGGGATTTCCTGCAATTCATGGCAGGCAGGCTCGGTTAGAGCCCTCAACGCGTTTCGGGTTGTCGTTGAGATAACAAGCATCAGCATTCGAACGAAAAATGGTTCGAATGCTGATTCAATGCAAACCCGAACCGCAATAGTTGTCATAAACGCGGTGCCCACATCCGCCCGGCTTGAGGTATGACAGAGCGAGGGCAGCATTGCCGATGCGTTGAAACAAAGCCCGGCAACGCGAAGGCGGATCAGGCCAAACGATTTCAGCGTTTCGCGTTTAAATTGAATACGACGCATCACCTAACGCGTTGAAATCTTTGATTTCAGGCAGCGTTAGATGATTCGGGTTTAACGCGAAACGCTTTAGTGAATGACAATCTCGTCAGCGCGCACACGGCCAAGGACATCGCGGGCGCGCTCGTCCAGAAGATCAAGGTCAAGGTAGTCGTCCGACAGCCGCAGGGTCAGATTGGCCATCCGCGCGACATCCGCTTTCAGCCGGTCCCGCTCGGCGATCAGCGCATCCTTTTCCGCCGTCGCCTGCACCCGCCGGAAGACACCGAAATCCCCCTGCACAGCGGCAAAGGTAAAATAGAATCCGACACAACACGCGCCTATCAGATAAAGCGCCATGGCAAGGGCCGGACGTTTGCGGGGTGCGTTCATAGTCTGCCTCGTTTTCCCACCTCTGCCGGGCGGGTCCGCGAATCATGGCACAGGTGATTCGCGAAGGGAATCCCCCTTCGCGAATTTCTACAGGTTTTCGGCGGTTTTTGTCTGATTTATCCGGCGACCGAGGCGTCGCGGATCGACTGGATCGTGGTATCCAGCACCGAATTGAAATCAGCATCCGATTGCTGGGCCGACAGGCCTTCGGTCAGCGCACGGCTGAAACTGGCGATCATGCCGGTGTTCCGGGCCAGAAGCGCATTGGCCTCATCACGGGAATAGCCGCCCGACAGGGCCACAACCCGCATCACGCGCGGATGATCGACCAGGGGCTTGTAGAGGTTGGCCTTGGTCGGCAGCGTCAGCTTCAGCATCACCTGCTGGTCGGCGGGCAGCGCATCGAGATGCCTGTTCAGCTCGGCCAGCAGGATGTCCTCGGCCTCGGCCTTGTCGGCAATCGAAATCGTCACCTCGGGTTCGATGATCGGCACCAGACCGTGGGACAGGACCTGACGGCCAAGATCGAATTGCTGTGCCACGATGGCGGCGATGCCCGCAGGGTTGGCCGCATCGATGACCGAGCGTTCCTTGGTGCCGAAGATGCCCGCCTTGACCGCGCGGGACAGCAGATCGTCAAGCCCCGGAATAGGTTTCATCAGCTTGACGCCGTCCTTGCCCTCTTCCAGCCCCTTGTCGATCTTCAGGAACGGCACCACACCGCGCTCTTGCCACAGATAGGTGGCTGAGGGTTTGCCGCCGATCTCGGCATCCATGGTCTTTTCGAACAGGATCGCCCCGACCACACGGTCGCCGGTGAAGGCGGGCGAGGTGGCGATACGGGCGCGCATCTGGTGGATCAGGCCGTACATCTCGGCGTCGCCTGAATAGGCATCCTCGCTGATCCCGTAAAGCTTCAGCGCCTTCGGCGTCGAGCCGCCGCTCTGGTCCAGCGCCGCGATGAAGCCCTTGCCCGACCGCATCTGTTCCGCCTGTTTTTGCCGCGACATATTCACCTCCGCCAGAAGCCCAAAACACTATGGATAAATCCCATCCACGGCTTCTAGGCGCTTCGCGCGGCCCTTGCAAATATGGTGGCGCTAACGTCGCCTGCTCGGTTCTATTTCATGAACAATGCGGTGATCCGGGTCGTCAGGGCGCGGGGCGCGAACCGCGGCGAGACCGCAAAAAACTTGTTCAGAAGGCCGGTCACGCGAATCCGCTTGCCCTTTTTCATCGCGGTCCAGCCGGCCTTGGCCACTCGTTTGGCCGATGCGACCGGCAGCGCCTTGAGAAGCGCGATGTCCTCCATCTGCGCATCCTTGATAAAGTTGGTCGCTGTCGCACCGGGGCAGAGCACCGTCACCGTCACCGGGCTGTCGCGCAGTTCCTCGGCCACCGCCTCGGTCAGCGACAGCACATAGGCCTTGGTCGCGTGATAGACGGCCATGTTCGGCCCGGGCATGAAACCGGCGGTGGACCCGACATTCAGGATATGTCCGCCGCCCTGCCGGGTCATGTGGGCGACCGCACGTTTCATCAGGATGGTAAGGCCTGTGACATTTACCATGATCGATGACATTTCGCGGTTGAATTCACTGCCGGTGAAGGGGCCGTTGTAGCCGAGCCCCGCATTGTTCACCAGAACATCGATATGCCGCCGCATCTCGGCCCGGCGCCACAGCGCCTCGACCGCCTTGGGGTCGGATAGATCGGTGGGCAGCACTTCGATTGCCACATTGTGGCGGGCGCGCAATTCGTCGGCCAGCCGCTCCAGCTTCTGGACCTGTCGGGCGACAAGGATCAGGTCACGTCCTTCGGCTGCTGCAAGACGCGCGAATTCCACGCCCAGCCCTTCAGAGGCCCCGGTGATCATGGTCCATTTCGTCGACATCTGCCCGTCTCTTGGTCTTTTCAGTAGGTTACGACATTGTATCCTGTCTGTAAGCGGCGAAACTAAGGCCGTCTTGGGGAACCTCGCGTCACCCGGTCCGGAGATTGTGTTTATGGCGAGATGTTCTTATTATGTTCCCGTCAAGCCATGCGGGAGGGAATGATGCAGACCGTTCAAACCAAATATGACCGGTTTCGCGCCTTGCACGATCGGGGCGGGGCCTTCGTGATGCCCAATGCCTGGGATGCCGGATCGGCGATGATCCTGACGGCACTTGGTTATGAGGCGATTGCGACGACAAGTGCAGGCTACGCCTTTTCCGTCGGCAAACGGGATTCCTTTGTGGCCCTCTCGTGCGATGAGGTTCTGGCCAATGCCGCTGCCATCGCCGCGGCCACCGATCTGCCGGTCAGCGCCGACCTTGAGGACGGGTTCGGATCTGCGCCCGAGGTGGTGGCCGAGACGGTGGTCATGGCGGCGGGACTGGGCCTCGTCGGCGGTGCGATCGAGGATGCGACCGGCGATCCCGACGCGCCGATCCATCCTTTCGGGCTGGCCGTTGACCGGATCAGGGCAGCGGCATCGGCGGCGCGGGGACGGTCGTTTCTATTGACCGCACGGGCCGAGAATTACCTCTATGGGCGCCCCGACCTGAACGACACAATCGCACGTCTTCAGGCTTTCGCCGAGGCGGGGGCGGATGTGCTCTACGCCCCGGGTCTGCCGGATCTGGAGGCGATCCGCACCGTCTGCGGTGCTGTCGGCAGGCCGGTCAATGTCGTGATGGGGCTTTCGGGGCCGAACCATTCTGTCGCCGTTCTGGCGGATGCGGGTGCCCGCAGGATCAGCACCGGCGGCTCCTTCGCTCGCGCTGCCCTTGGCGCGCTGATCCGGGCGGGTCGGGAGGTGCTGGAGGCGGGCACCTTCACCTATGCCGCCGATGCCGTGCCGGATGCCGAAGTGGCGGCGACGATGTCGCA
>NZ_JBARVQ010000037.1:0-2197 GCF_049646345.1 Albidovulum sp.
GACGTTGAGGCGGGTGGCGACTGCAGCCTGAAGGTAGGCCGCCATTTCTTCGGTGAAGGCGCCAAAGCGGACGAGATCGTCGACACCCAGCTTGTCCTTCTTGAATTTCCGGATTGAGACGAGCGAGCCGTCCACCGCGATGGGCGGGACCATACAGTTGAAACGCGAGCCATCTGCAAGACGAGCGTCACAATAGGGGTTCGATTCATCGACACGCCGGCCCACCGCCGACACGATCTTGTCGATGATGCGGAGCAGGTGACGTTCATCCTTGAAGGTGATGTCGCTCAGTTCAAGCTTGCCGTCCCGTTCCACGAAGATCTGCTGTGGTCCGTTGACCAGAATATCGTTGACAGTGTCGTCCTGCAGGAGTGTCTCGAGCGGGCCAAGGCCCATGACCTCGTGGTAGAGTTCCTGAAACAGCGTGGAGCGTTCATCCTTGTTCAAGACGATGCTCATGCCCTCAAGCGCTTCGGTGGAGATTGACACAATCTCCTGGCGCAACTCGGATTCGGATGCGTGTTCGAGTGCGGAGAGGTTGAGGTTGTCCAAAAGGCTTTTGTGAAGCTCGACCTTGAGCTCACTCATGCGTTCCTTGCGCTTCTTTTCCTTGTCGGCGGCAGCGGACTGTGCCGGGGTCTCAAGCGGGCGGCGTGCGACCGCGTTTCGCGTCGCGGCCGCCTGGTTCGAAGAGTCCGCCTTGGCCGGTGCTGCCGCCTCGGGGGCGGCCGCGCTGGGTTTTTTGTAGCGAGAAAACATGATGAGCTTTCCTCAGGTTAAGCGCTGCCGGCCGCTTCGGCCAAATTGTGCTGGTAAATGGACTGCGCAAGCTTCGCGATTTCGCGGCGAAGCGGGTTTTTGGCGGCTGTCTCGGCCAGCGGCAGTCCATGATCATTGGACTCCGTCACAGGACGCGCACCGTCGGGCAGTAGCAACTCAATCTTGATATCCAGACTTTCCGCAAGCCGTTTCACACGCCCCTTGCCGGACAGATCGGTGAATTTCGGCGCGCGGTTCAGGACATAGCGCAGCTTTTCGTAGGGCAGTTCCTCGGCTTTCAGGGCGCGGATCATCCGCAGAGTGTTCTGCGCCGACCGCATGTCGAGTTCCATCATCGCGAAATAGACATGTGCCTGACTCAAGACTGCCTCGGTCCACTGCACGACCGTTCTGGGCATATCAACAATGACGAAGTCGAAATTCGCACGGGCAACGTCAAGAACCCGGGTGATGTCTTCCGAGGTTACGATGTCGAGAGGAAGCATCTCTGACGGTGCGGTCATGACACTCAGCTTGTCGTTGAACGTTAGAAGCGACTGAAGGAAGCTCACATTGTCCAGCGACGACGTGTCGGAGAGCATTTCGTAGACGGCCTCGCGACGCGGCAGGTCAAGATAGGTGGATACGGAGCCACCCTGGAAATCGAAGTCGAGCAAGCACACGCGCGGCGGGTTGTCTTTCTGCACGGTTGCCAGTTCCCAGGCGAGGTTGACGGCCAGCGTCGTCGCACCGGTTCCGCCGGCAAGCCCCTGCACGGGAAAGATCACTCCGTTCCGGTCGCCCTTTGCCTTCATGCCCGAGGTTGAGGAAGACCCCTCGATGAGTTGATCGGGCGGCGGCGCCCTGTGAAGCCGTTCGATGGATTCATGCAGCGCGTTTTCCGGAAGCGGGTAGGGGACGAAATCGTCGGCCCCGAGTTTCAGCAACTGGTGCAGGGCAATCGGGCTGACTTCATCCGCGATCAGGATGACCTTGACGCCCTTCGCCTTGGCATTGGTGATGATTCCCGAGATCCGCGCGAGGTCCGATTCATCCTGCGCGTCGACGGCAATTGCCACGAACTCAAGCGCCTTGGCATCCGGCTGGTTCAGGAACTGCGCCGCGTCGTCGAAGGTCAGATCGCCCCAGCTTTCGCCGAGCTCGGTTTCCATATCCTCGATGAGCAGGTCGAAGTTACTGACATCGCGGGAAATTGTGCACGCAATGATCGGTGCCGGTTCTGGCTGCAGGGCTGCTACGCTGCTCATTCACATCCGTCCTTTTCAACGAGGTTTCAAGGGTCGGTCCTAGCAATACCATCGGAACATTTCCGATTTGTTGTGGTCCAACCCGTCCACCCGGCCCGACTCTCCCAAGTCAGGCAATTACTCCCGGGTTCGAAACTCTCCGATAATGGTGGCAAGATTTGGGCTAAAAG
>NZ_JBARVQ010000038.1:0-2481 GCF_049646345.1 Albidovulum sp.
GCCCCCGACGGCAATCCGCTGATCGGCCCCGTGCCGGGCATGCGCAATTACTGGTCGGCCTGCGCGGTCATGGCAGGCTTCAGCCAGGGCGGCGGTATGGGCAAATCGCTGGCCGAATGGATGATCCACGGCGAAACCGAATGCGATCCGCGCGGCTTTGACGTGGCACGCTTTGGCAAATGGACGACGCCGGGCTACACCGTTCCGAAGGTGATCGAGAATTACCAGATGCGTTTCTCGGTCTCTTACCCGAATGAGGAACGCCCCGCCGCCCGCCCCTTCCGCACCACGCCGATGTACGACATTTTCGACGGCATGGGTGCTGTCTGGGGCCAGCAATACGGGCTTGAGGTCGTCAACTACTTCGCGCTGCCCGGCGAGCCGCGCTATGAGACACCGTCGTTCAAACGCTCGAACGCCTGGGACGCCACGGCGGCCGAAGTGCGCGCGGTGCGCGAGGCCGTGGGCGTCAACGAGGTACAGAACTTCGGCAAGTTCCGCGTGACAGGTCCGAATGCGCGGGCCTGGCTCGACAGGATCATGGCCGGGTTGATCCCGAAGCCCGGCCGCCTGTCGCTGACCCCGATGCTGTCACCCAAGGGCAAGATCATCGGCGACTTCACCGTGACCTGCCTCTCGGAAACCGAATTCAGGATCACCGGCAGCTACGGCGCGCAGGACCAGCATCTGCGCTGGTTCGAGATGAACCTCGAAGACGGGGTGGCGGTGGAAAACATCTCGGACCGGGTGACCGGCTTCCAGATCGCCGGACCGAATGCGCGCGAGCTGTTGTCGCGCGTGACCCGCAGCGATGTCTCGGCCGAGGCGTTCAGGTTCATGGACGCAAGGCGCATGACCATCGGTATGGCCGATTGCTTTGTGCAGAGGGTCAGCTATACCGGCGATCTCGGCTTTGAGATCTTCACCGATTTCATGAGCGAACGCAGCCTCTGGCACACGCTCTGGGCCGCCGGACAGGACCTTGGCCTGCGTCCCTTCGGCATGCGGGCGATGATGAGCCTGCGCCTCGATAAGCTTTTCGGAAGTTGGGCGCGGGAATTCAGCCCCGACTACTTCCCGGGCGAAACGGGGATCGACCGCTTCATCCGCTGGAACAAGGCCTCTGACTGGATCGGCAAGGCAGCGGCGACTAAGGAAAAGGCCGAAGGGCCGAACCGCAAGCTCTGCGCCTTTATCATCGATGCAAAGGATGCCGATGTCGTGGCCTATGAACCGATTTGGGTCGGAGGCGAGGTTGTGGGCTTCTGCACCTCGGGCGGTTATTCGCACTGGACCGGGCAGTCGATCGCGATCGGGTTCGTGCCGACCGAACTTATCCGTGACGGGCTGGAGGCCGAGATCGAAATCCTCGGCGAAAAGCGGAAAGCCCGGATGACCAATGGCCCGCTCTGGGATGCGGACAGTTCAAGAATGCGTGGCTGAAACCCTGCAGTGCCTGCGTCCCGGGATCTGCCCGGCGCAGGCACATTTGTTAAAATTCCTTGCGCGCGCGCCCTTTGGCGAAGATATTTCCTGAAGTCCAGGAACGAATGACGAGAACTCTTTCGTGTGA
This sequence comes from Albidovulum sp., assembly GCF_049646345.1. Taxonomy (GTDB): domain Bacteria; phylum Pseudomonadota; class Alphaproteobacteria; order Rhodobacterales; family Rhodobacteraceae; genus Albidovulum. Next base: position 1,574 of record NZ_JBARVQ010000038.1, read on the forward strand.
GGGAGCGTCTATAAATGGTTGATATTGCAATTGTTATACCTGCGGCGGGTGCGTCCAGCCGGATGGGCGGCAGGGACAAGCTGCTGATGGAGGTCGGCGGCGAACCCATCCTGAAACGCAGTGTCGCAATGGCCAGGACAACCGGAGCGCGGGTCATCGTGACCTTGCCGGGATCGGGCCCGATGCTGCCTGCACGTCGCACGGCACTGACCGGCACTGGCATCCGGCCCGTCAAAATCCCGGACTATCACGACGGAATGTCGGCAAGTCTCAGGGCCGGTGTGCGTGAAGCGCATCAGGCGGACGGGCTGATGATTTTGTTGCCGGACATGCCAGACATCACGTCTGACGATCTTTGCGCGGTGATCACTGCCTTTGCCGAGGATCCCGGCCGTCCGGTCCGCGCTGTGGGGGATTTCGGCAGGCCCGGCCATCCTGTGATCTTCCCGCGTCGGCTGTTTCAGGAAATATCGGTGCTGACCGGTGACATCGGTGCGCAACGCGTGCTGGATGGGGAAAACATCCGCCATGTCCCCCTGCCCTCGGGCCATGCAACCACGGATCTCGATACGCCCGAAGATTGGGCGAACTGGAAGCGTCAGCAACAGAGGTAAGGGGCGGATCAGGCCACGAGCCGAAGCTGCGGGGCCTCCCGCCGAAGCCCGATTCGCGCCGGGGCAAAGGCCCGCAGGCCCTCTTCCGTTTCAAGCTCGGGAAAGATCGTGAGGATTTCGTCACGCTGCGCGTTGTGCAGCCCGTTCAGGGTTTCGGCGGCGGGATGAAAGCTCTCCGACCAGCAGCCATTGGCCCAGACAATCTCATGGGCGTCAAACAGGATGTGGTAATAGATCACGTTGTCCTGTTCGACCGGCTTCGCCGCCAACAGGTCGGCAATCTCTACTGCGGCC
>NZ_JBARVQ010000039.1:0-2782 GCF_049646345.1 Albidovulum sp.
GCCAAGACCCATCTGGCTGTTTGGCTTCACGAGTTCGAGCAGAACCATACCTGCTGCTTGAGAGAAATCCACCGCCGGACCATCACTGCCATCCGGAATGACCCAGACCATTTGCAGGCCTAGTTCATTTTCGATGTGTCGTGCGGTTACATCATCCCGGAACAATCTGGCCGGTACGCGGATCGTTACAGCGCCGATTTCGCGTGCCCGCTTGAGGTAATTTACGACCGTTGCCCGAGAAATGCCAAGCGATTCCCCGATGTCTTCCTGCCTCATGCCCTGAATATGGTACAGCCATGCAACCTTGTGGATTATCTGGCTTTGAGGCGCGCGCATAAGAACATTCTCCTAATCAATCAATATGGAGACATAAAATGCCAGCATCAATTAGCTTGCGCACAAAAACATTGTTTATGCCATTCCTGCCAATCACAGGCTTTGTTTCAGAGCGTTGTCCGAGATGTGTTGTTCCGGTTTCCCGATGACGTGAGGCGACACGGGCAATCGGATGCAACGTCCTGATCTCCATGCATTATCGCGATGGCGTCACCAGCCGGTCGTCGTGAAGCAAGCAGGATAATCCTGTTTCCGGCCAATGCCGAGTGGTCGTTCCGGTGAAGCTGTGCCGCAGTGTGGTTGCCTGATGTCCGGTGTGTGGTATCGGCGACAAGCAGATCTGGACCACGTTTGGCAGACAGAGCGACTGGCGATACGTGGCCATCCGCTGCAACAGATGTCGGCAGGTATGTGTTTCTGCGATCGTTTTTCAGTAAGCCGCATGTTCTGGCTAAGGAATCCCTGCCGAGGGTAGGTCAGCTTCGTACAACCCTGGAGTGGTTTTAGCAGATGCCTCGGTGGGCCAGACCGGACAATGCGTAGTCGTCGCTATTTCAATGCCCTCTAACCATCTGAATAATAAAATTAAATACAACCCTTAAATTAAACTGGCCCACTGTACCCAGGAGGATTAAAATGGAGCTTTCAAACGGCAATCAGCATAGCGCGGGACAACCCGTTTCTTTCGGGCCAGGTCGGGTGGACGAGCGCCCGCAGGGTTCGGGTGTAGAAGACTTTGCGGCGCCGCTGCCGCCTGCGGTTCAGCAGGCCGCGATTTCCGGCGGCAATCGGCTGCAAAGAAAGCAGATCCAGGCCTCCTTGAATGCCGTCAGCAAAAGGCTGGAACGCTGGCTGAATGGCCGCGGCGGCAACAGGCGGGCCGTGCGCGGTCTGGGCGCGGTTTTTGGTCGTGAAGGTGGGTCGCTCGGCTCTCATGCGCTGCGTCATGTTCAGGGGTTGTTGAAGGGTCAGGCTCGAATTCCCAAGGTCGTGATCGTTTCGCAGGAGGAGTTGGGCCAAGCCAACGGGGCATATTCCGCTACTGGAAAAGGTACGATTTTCATTAGCGACAAGCTGTTGAATGACCCCGAAAAACTTGAGCAGGTGTTACTCGAGGAGCTGGGGCACCATATTGATGCGCGCCTGGGGCGGGGCGATAGCATGGGGGATGAGGGTGCGCTGTTTGCGGATCTGATTATGGGCCACCCTGAAAGCGCGCTCACCCGCCGCACCGAAGCACGGCAGGTCGATCACGGTGAGATCACCGTGAACGGAAGAAAGATACAGGTGGAGTTTTCGCAGGACGCGGCCACGGCACCGGCCGCCCAGGCGAACACTGTGGCAAGCCCGGCGCGGACTTATCAGATTGATCCGACGCGCCTTCCTGCGAGTACCGAGTGGATGGTTGTCACTGAGCAGGCGCAGCGGGCGGATGCATCTGATCCGGCGACATTTAGCCTGACATCTTCCCTGTCGTCTTCCGACGCCAACTTTGGTGTTGACGCGTCCACGGGCCAGATCTTTTTCAAAGGCACGGCCAGTGCGCTGGGTACCGCGAATGTTTCACTGACCCTTACAAAGACGAAATCCGACGGAACCACGCAGACGCAACAGATCTCGATTGTTGTGAATACCCCCCCAGCTTTCAGCGCCACGACCCCCAAAGAGGTTTCGTTTTCCTCTTTGAGCGGAACCATTGCGAGTGTCGCGGTCAACAACCCGACTGGTGTGACCTATCGGCTTGAAGGTGCGCCACCGGAGATGTCCATTTCGAATTCGGGTGACATCAGTTTTAGTAGTCCAACCAGGGTCGGGTATGTCGCCGGGAGCCGACAGATAAACGTTGTTGCGACTGACAGCAAAGGGGGGGTGTCGCGCCACACTCTGACACTTCGTTACGTGCCGCCAGGTTGGGCGACGTTCGGGGGGCCGGGGTTCGAAACGCGGTATGTCTTTAACGATAATTACCAAATCTCGCCGACGCCAACACCCAAAGACCATATCGCACTGGGGATTGATGATTATTTTGACCAGCTGGATGCACGCCTTGCGCTTGATCCTTCTATGAAGTCGCGTGTCTTCGAATATTTTTCAGGTAAAGCTGTGTCTTTTAAGGTGGCTGGCTCTGTTCATTATAAAGCAATTGACACAGTACATCCGCCGGTAAGACATAAGGTGTCCCCCTGGGTAAGTGTTGATAAAATAGTAAGAACTACAGTTCCTTCGACGGTTACGACATATGAGCAACTCCGCGAACATCTGAAAACCAGTTTCAAGGCGGCAATAAGAGCAGAAACAATTGATATGCCAACGTTTCAAGAGGGGGCCGGGCCAGGTTGGAGCCGCGCGAGCTTGAACATCGCACTGATTGAATTGCCCTCGCTTTCAATTTTTTCAGACCAATCGCTGCCCTTGGCGGACATTTCTTTGGCCCGGGGGGTTGAAG
>NZ_JBARVQ010000040.1:0-1891 GCF_049646345.1 Albidovulum sp.
GCCGTAGAGGGGTCATTTCGTTCAAAGGCCCTGAACGCATTTTTGACCACCACCCCAACACCGCCTCGACCTTCCCTTCCGTCACCGCCGCCTTCGTCACCTCCAGCGTCACGGCCTTGAGCCGCACGCCGGGGCCGAAGCTCGCGGCCAGATCATTTGGGTCCACAAGCTGCACACTCGCGGGGTCGGTGATGTCGGCAAAACTCACCATCAGCGGATACTGAAACTCCGGCACCGCGATCAGCCCCGCCGCGCGTCCCCGCTTGTCACGGACCTCGGCGAACAGGGCGGGGTCGATCACCCGGCTTTTCTGCCCCGAGATCGAGGCGGGCGCGACCGAGCCCATGTATTCCGTCGTGCCCGCGCCTTTCAGCAGCGCAAACAGGTAGCGTCCCGGCGTGACCTCCACGACGACCGCCTCGCCCGTCACGCCATAGTGCCAGCCCATGCCCTCGAAGCGGATCAGATGTTGCTGCCAACTCACCGCGCTGACCGACGATCCCGAAACCTCACCCGAGGGGGTCTCGACCGTCACCGCCATCTTCTGGTGCCAGGTGAATTTCTCCTTGCAGCCCGCCAGAAGCAGCGGGAGGAGGAGGGCGAAGAGGATATGGGGCAGGCGCTTCATGCGGCCACCGCCAGCGCCCCACCCAGTGAAAGACCTGCCAGTAGCAGGGGGGCGGTGCCGTTGGCGGCTCGGGCGGCGGGGATGTCGCCCCTGCCGCGATAGGAGATCACGATGCCATCGGCGGTCTGATAGGCGACGGCGTAGAAGCTGGCGGCAGCTGCCCCTTGGGGGAGGTCAACGTCAAGAATGCTGGCCGAACCAACGCTGGAACCGGGCGCGTCACTTAGCCCCGTAATGCCAGGGTTGTAGCCGCGATTGTAAGCGTCCATCGAAAGGATCGAAAGAAGTAGGTCCTTGGAGGCTGTCATTGATGTCTCCTAATGAAATCGCCCATATGAACGAGACGGAAAAACGGTATATTTGTCGTGCCGCCGGTCGCAGGCCCGAGCGCAGGTTCTGGGTGCGGGCCTAACCAACCTAGTAAGCCTTCCACTCGCCCCTCCGTCACCGCCGCCTTCGTCACCTCCAGCGTCACCGCTTTAAGCCGCACGCCCGGCCCGAAGCTTGCCGCCAGATCGTCGGGGTCGACGCGGCGCACGGTTGTGGGGTCGGCGATGTCGTCAAAGGTCACCATCAGCGGCCAGCCCTCGGGCGGCAGCGGGACGGGCCGGTTATAGGATTGTGATTTCAGCTTGCGCATCGACGCCTCATAGCTGCGGTCAGATTTCTGCCCCAGCCCGTAAGCCGCATAGACCCAGTGCCCCGCATCGCGCAGCCAGCTGCCTTCGCCACTTTCGCCGTCCAGAAGCGCGAACAGATGGCGGCCCGGTGCAACCTCGACCACCGCCGCCTCGCCTTTGATCGTGTTGATGACGCGCTGCGCGTCCGGCAGAACCCAGGGCCCGAGCCATTCGACCTTCCTGACCGCCGTCACCGCCGCCCCAGAAACCTCGCCCAAGGGTGTCTCGACCGTGATCGTGAGTCGCTGGTGCCAACTGACCGTCTGCCCGCCGAACAGCGCACGGAAGGCGAGGAAGCCCGCAAGCAAGAGGCCGAAAAGGATGAGGAGCGTGCGCTTCATGTGGTTCCCTTGGGTTTCGCGGGGGGAGGGATGGCGCTATTTCTGGCCGATCTTCGGTTCGGTCCCTGCCTTGATCCGCTCTATATTGGGAAGGTGTTTGTAAAACACCAAGGTTGCCAGAAGTGTTGCCAGCCACATCATCGAGGAATGGCCCAAAAGCCCCGCCCAAACAGCGGCAAGACCAGCGGCAACCAATGCCGAAAGCGAGGAAATGCGGCTGACAAGCGCGGTCGCCAGCCATG
>NZ_JBARVQ010000041.1:0-8086 GCF_049646345.1 Albidovulum sp.
CCTGAACCCGGCCTGTCCGGCCGAGGCAGGGAGTATAAACCGCGTCGGGCTTGTACACGAGCGCGCTCTTGATCACACGTGACATGATGAGATCGGCGAGGGTGCCTACCGCATCACATGATCGAAGTGGAACCTCATCACGTTATAAAATAGCGGCTGTTCCTCTTGAAAACCGGATCGTTGGGACCGGGAGTATCTCGTTGGTTTTTCCCGGCAGGGAGAGGTCTGGAAGCACATGAAGGTATCGAAGTTGACGGCGGCGTCACCTGCCCCCGAAACGCTATAGCGACTATCCCGCCCCCGTCTCAAATACCCCGGCCTCAAGCGCTTTCGCCAGTTCCGCATCGCCCTTCTGCCGCGCGGCCCGGGCAAAGGCCGCGCCGTAAGCTTCCAGCACCCGGTCCTCGCGCCAGACCTCGCCGAACGCCTTGCGCGCCGCGTCAGATCGGGCCGCCCGGGTATCGGGATCGGACTGGATCGACTGCATGGCACCCACCAGTTCATCCTCAGTCTCAAAAAGCGCCCCTGCGCCCGAGCGTTCGACGATCTCCGGGAAGGGGCCCAGCCTGCGGGCAATCACCGGCGTGCCGAGCCGGAAGCTCTCGATCAGGATGATCCCGAAGGTCTCATAGCAGACCGAGGGCACGATCAGACCCAAGGCACCCCGGTAATAGGCGTTCAGCTCATCCGGGCTCTTGCGACCAAGGAACTGGATATTCTTACGATTACCGGCGAGCCGCTTCAACTCATCCGCATAATCCCCGTCGCCGAGGATCAGGAGGTCCGCGTCGGGATACCGGTCCATCGCCGGAAAGACATCCTGAAGGCCCTTGATCTTCTCCAGCCGCCCCACGAACAGGAAATAGGGGCGCGGATGGCCGCTATGAGGTTCGGCAAGCTCGGGCAGGTCGGGCAGGAAATATGGCAGAACCGTCATCTCTTGCCTGAGACCAAACTCGGCGTGCTTGGCCCGGCTGAATTCGCTTTTCGCGATGATCAGATCCATATGATCCAGCGCCCGGTCGAGCATGCCGGTATGGCGCCACAGCTGCGGCGGGCGCTTGAAGCTGAGCTGGCATTTCACGCAATGCTTTTCGTCGCAAAGCTCACGCCCATAGCGCCAGAGCACATGGCTGGGACAGACCAGCCAATGTTCATGCGCCTCATAGACCTTCAGCCCCTCGCCCATCGGCAACAGGCCGGGCCCGCCAATCAGGGACGTGTTGTTGTGCCAGATGATGTCGGGTTTGCGCTCGGCCAGTATCTGACGAATACGGGTTCCATGCGTCACAGGGCGGCCCAGTTGCTGGGTCATCAGGTTCGACAGCATCCCGTTCCTGGCGCGCAACCCGATGCGCCGCACCCCGTCAAGCGCGCCTTCCGCCTGCACCTTGCCGCCAAGGATCAGATAACTGTCCTCATCATGCACAACGGTCACGTCATGCCCGCGTGCGGCCAGCGCGCGGGCCATGCGCTGCACGCCGATCGCATCGCCGCCAAAGGAATAGGGCGGGTAGAAGGTGGTGAACATGACGATGGAGAGCGATCTCATGCCGATACCTCCGGGGCGGGCCGCGCGTAGGACAGGAACAGCCTCAGCCGGTCGCGCATGAAAAGAAGGGTGAGGACAGCAAAGACCGCGACTCCGGTCAGGATCGAGACCACGACATCAAGGATCAGCGGCGTTCCGGTCATGGCGCGGTGGGTCAGGATCACCGCCATCGCCATCCCGCCCGTCGCAAATGCGGGCACGATATTGCAAGTGACAAGCGGCAGGACGGCCATATCCCCCAGCCGGGCCACCAGCCGGTAGCGGAAGATCCAGAGAAGGTAATGCGCCGCAACGAAGGCCCCGGTGATCGCCACCAGTCCCCAACGCGCGGCGATCAGCATCAGGACCGCGCCGAGCGCGACATTGGCCCATGTCAGCACCGTGATCTCGCCCGCCTTGCCGGCGGCAAGGCAGAAGCTCTGCTGTACCATGGCGACAGAGAAATAGAGGCCGAGGAAGGCCATGACCGACAGGACCGGCGCAGCACCCAGCCATTCCTCGCCGAAGAAAAGCTGCAGAACCGGTTCGGCGACGACGGCGATACCGACGAAGAACGGGAAGGCCAGGACGCCGGTCAGCCGCGCGATGTCCAGCAGCAGGTCCCCTGCCCTGCCGCCTTCACGCCTGACCGCCGCGAAGGCGGGTTGCGAGACCATGCGCAGCGGGGTCGAGATGAGGAAGGTCAGCGTCTCCACCAGCCGCCACGACACGGAATAAAGCCCCGTGGCGAGCGGCCCTAGGGTCGCGCCGATCAGCAGCGTCGGCATCTGCACCACCGCAAGCTCGGCCATGCGCAGACCCAGAACTTGTGCGCCGAAGGCCCCGGCCTGACGGATATGACCCTTCGTCGTCTTCAGCCCCGGCCGCCACGCGACCGCCGTCCAGGCCATCACGACATTGGTCGAGATCATCGCGATCCACTGGCCGACGAAACTCCAGACCCCCCAGCCCGAAAGCGCCATGCCGATCCCCACCGCGCCGCCGGTGATCACCCCCGCGATGGCGCGGAGCGAGAGGACACGGAAATTGAACTCCCGCCGCAGGATCGCCACCGGCACGGCGGTGAAGGCGATCAGAAGGACGGTGATCGACAGGCCCCGGATCAACCCCGCGACAATCTCATGCCCGTAAAGTGCTGCAATCGCCCCTGCCCCGGCCCAAAGCACCAGCGCCAGCAGCAGCCCCAGACCGGCGGTCAGCCAGAAGGTGGCGTTATAATCCTCATCCTTCGGATCCTCGGCTGCGATCAGATATTCCGACACGCTTTCGCGCACCAAAGCCTCGGCCAGAACGATGAAGACGGCGGCCATGGAAAGAAGCCCGTAAAGCTCCGGCCCCAAGAGTTTCGCCATGGTGACGAAGACGGCAAAGTTGATCGCCTGTTCGGTCCAGCCGCCCGCCGCCATCCAGGCGACGCCCTTGATGAACTTGTGCCCGACACTCACCGCCCCGCCCCCGAGGCGATGCCCTGCCAGGGCTTTGCGACCGCCGACTTGATCGCACGGAGCCCCTTGCGCGCGGCAAGATAGGCCGCACCACGGCCGGCCAGATGGGCGCGCCAACGGGCGATGTCGGTGAAATAGAACATCTCCAGCCGGGGCAGATAATGCGGGTCGTCCGTTAGCCCGGCCTGCCCCAGCCGGGTGCCAACGGAGGTCTTGTAAAGCTTTGCAATTGCCGTCCGCACCTCAGGCCCGGCGATCCCGTAGGGCGGAGCGAAATGGTGGATCTGGCGGGACAGCCGGTCCTCGATCACCGCCTTGGAGCGTTCCAGTTCCGCCCCCCGCGCGTCCTCGGGCAGGGCATCCAGATCGGGATGGCTGACGGTGTGGCTGCCGAACTCAACGCCTTCCGCCGCCAAAGCCCGGATCGTGCCCCATCCCATCAGGGGGCGCGGCGGATCGGCGATGCCGCGCCAGCCCTCGGCCCGGCCGATACAGGCGGTGGGCAGATAGACGATGGGTTTGAATCCGTGTTTCGACATGACCGGCCAGGCGGCATCGGCGAAATCCTGAAAGCCGTCATCGAAGGTGATGATCACAGAATGGGGGGCCAGTTTCCCCCGCCCGTCCTGCGCGGCGCGGTAATCGTCAAGCGTGATGACCGGCACCCCGGCCCCGGCAATCGCCGCCATCTGGGCGGCAAAGGTGGCGGGCGCGATCGACGTCGCCCCGCCCCGGTCCGAGATTGAGTGATACATCAGGATATCGATCACCGGCCCGCCCATGCTCAGTCCTCGACCCGGTGGCCTTCGAATTCATGCCGGTGCTCAGCCCAGGCCGCCAGGTCGATGCCACCCTCTGCCGTCAGCGCGTCCGCGGCCGCATAGGCCATGGCGAAGGCATGGTGGGTGTTGTCATGGGCGAAAAGCCCCTGACGCCCGAAGCTGAGGAACCCGTCGAGCGTGGACAGCCAATTGTCCACCGTTTCGAAATGCCGTTGATAATCAAGGTCGTAAACCGGATAGGCATGGGCGATACGCCGTGTCTCGGTCCGAACCACCGGCACCTTCACCGGCAGGCCGAGTTGGCCGAGCCACTCGCAATACTGCTTGCCCAGTTCCTCATCCGACATGTCCCACCACTTCTCGCCGGGATCGCAGGGCAGTTCGGCGCAAAGGATCGTCCGGCCCTTGGGGCCTGTCGCCGAGTTGTAGTTCTTCGGCTCGGACATCCGGGAAATCGGGATCGAGAGTTCCGGGAAATAATGCGCGTCGTATTCTGTGAACTGGTCGGTCTCAAGGATGAGATAGACAAGGATCATGCCCCGGAACCGGATCGCCTCGGCTGCCATCACCACTTCGGGCGGCGGGGGCGGGTCCATCAGCTTGACGACCGTGGTGAGCGGGATGGTGGAATAGACCTGATCAGGCTCGTGCCGGGTCTCGGTCTCACCGTCCTTGGTGACGATGCCGGTGACGCGGGCACCCTCGCGTTCGATCCGGGTGATGTTGGTGCCGAAATTGAAGGCCGCCCCCTGCCCTTCGGCGGCAGCGACCATGGAATTCGATATCTGGCCGAAGCCCTTCTTCGGGTAATAGAACCGCCCCGTCGTCGCGCCCCGCAGCCCCGGGATCATCTTCAGCATCTTGCCAAGGATCTTTCCGATGGACGAACCGGAAACCCGCCGTTCGGCCAGCGTCACCGCCAGCTTGTCAGGGTCGAGCCCCCAGAGTTTGCGGACATAGGGAAAGTAGAAATTCTCCGAGATCGTCGGCCCGAGCCCGTCGTAAAGAACCGAGGAAAAGCTGCGCGGGCCGGTGGATTTCTTGCGGAACTTCTTCAGGACCATATCGCCGATCAGCGAGGCCGCAAAGGCGGGCGGCAGCTTCAGAAGCGCGTCCTGCAATTTCAGCGGGAAATGGATCCAGCGCCCGCCCAGCCGGATACGGCCATGACGCGGTTGCAGCAGAAGGTCATCCCCCAGAAGCGCCTTCACATCGGCCAGCACGTTTTCATCCGCCACCGGGTGGAAGCGATGCGAGCCATAGTCGCACCAGATGCCGTCGATCTGGAACGAGGTGGAATTGCCCCCGGCCACAGGCGCACGTTCCAGCACCTCCACCTTTGCCTTGCCCTTGGTCAAAGCATAGGCGGCGGCGATGCCCGCCGGCCCCGCGCCAAGAACCGTCACGCGCGGCAGACGCACGCCTTCCTTACCGGCTTCTGCCGTCATTCCGAAATCTCCGTCACTTGTGAAATACGTGTCCCGAATCCGCCACCCGAGGCGATCAGGATCAGGGCGCCGAGCGCGCCCGCGAGGTAAAGGATGCCCTGCCAGGCAAGGCCCGACGCCACCACCTCGGGTGCCGTGGCACCGAAGGGGACGAGCAATGCGGCAAGCGAGCTTTCCCGCACGCCAAGCCCGCCGAGCGAGATCGGCAGGGTGGCCACGATCTTGGCTATCGGCCAGGCAAAGAACCACGCGGCCCAGGCGACATCGACGCCCATCGGCTCGGCCAGCCGGATCGAGAGCAGGATCAGCACCGCCTGCACGCCTGCCGAAAGCGCCAGCGTGAACAGCAGCAAACCCGGCCTGCGCCCCAAGGCGGCGAAGGCGTCAGCCAGCCGGAAGGCCAGATCGCGGGCGGGAAGGCCGGGCCAACGGCTCCAGACCCCGCGGGCGATTTTTGGAAAGACGAAGAGCCCGGCGATGGCCGCGGCAAAGACGATACCGGCGATGGTCAGGCCCAAAACCGGACTGCCGCCGCCATGCAGCATCAGAAGGCCGATCAGCGTCAGACAGGCAAGGCCGACAAGGTCGATCAGCCGGTCACCGATCGCGGCTGCGGCAACCTTTGGCCCGTCCTTCAACGAGGCATGCGCGAGGGCCGCGCGGACCGCATCGCCCCCAGCCGCACCGGGCAGGCAGAGATTGGCGGCAAGCCCCGCGAAATGCGCCCGCAAAGCGGTCAGCAAAGGGATCGCCCGGTCCATCAGCAGCCACCATTTCGTGGCCGTGACCACATGGCACAGAAGGAAGGCAAGCAGGACAGAGAGGAAAACCGGCAGGCTCAGCCGCGAAAACCCTTCAAGGATCGCGTCCTTTGGCAGGAACCAGAAGATCAGTCCCAACGCCGCAGCCGAACCGGTTGCCCGGATCAGCCATTTGCGCGCCGCCTTGCCGCCCAAAGCCACCGTCAGGGCCTCAGATGCAGGCGAGAGATCATGTCTGCGATCAGCCCGAGCGACCAGATGATCAAGGCCGAGAGGAAGGCAAAGATCGTGGTTTCTGACAGGTTGTCCATCCAGATGTCATAGACGAACTTCACCGCCCCCAGCGTCATCAGCGCCAGACCCAGCGGGATGAAGACCCGAAGCGGGTTGAAAAGCACTGTCATCCGCAGAACGAGGATCAGGAAGTTAATGAAATCGACCGGGCGGATTTTCGATTTTCCGACCCTTTTGCCGTATTCGATCGGCGTATAGATCATCCGTTTGCCATTACACGACATGCAAAGCGTGATCGTCGTTGTGAAAGAGAACTTCTGCGGCAGAAGCGGGATGAAGGGCACAAGTTCGGATTTGCGGAAGACGCGCAGACCGGAATTGAGGTCGTTCAGCTTCCGCTCGGCCAGGAAGGAGGCGAAGGTGTTCAGCACCCATTTCGCGGGCTTGCGGACCCAGGGCACGTTCTTCATCGCCGCACCCCGGTCGCCCACGACCATATCCTGATCGCGGCACATGGCCAGCATTCCGGGCAGGTAATGCGGCGGATAGGTGCCGTCGGCGTCGATGATCGCGACATATTCGTATTGCGCACGCTTAACGCCGCGTTTCAGCGATGCGCCATAGCCGGTATTGACCTGATTGCTGTCAACGATGACGCCGGTTTGCCGCGCGATCTCCATCGTCTGATCCTCGGAGCCGTCATCGACGACGATGATCTCATACGGCACGCCCAACGGGTCCATCGCCTCGCGCACATGCTCAATGGTTTCGCGCACGGCACCTTCTTCATTGTAAGCCGGGATCACGATGGAAAGCGACATGCCCTCGACCTCGGAAACCAGCGTCTTCAGTTCGGCCGTATCGGCCTCTCTGTCTTTCATATCCTTCATCCCTTCACCGTCTCCGGTCCGGTTCAATCGTATTTTGCCCGTCGCGCCGTCACGGCACATGCAGGCGGTTCTTCACGCCAAGGACGTGATATTCGAATAGGCACCAGGCAAAGGCCGTCGCCGAATAGACGTAGTAAACCTGGTGATAAAGAAAGGTCAGGGTGGCGAAACCAAGGCCCCCGTTTGAAAACATGAAGCGCAGGAAGGCCGCATTCGCGATCAGCGCCAGCGCCAGCAGGCCAAGCGTCGCGGGCCAAAGGCCGGGCATGAACGGCAACACGAGCACCGACAGGATCAAAAGCCCCGCGATCACCGCCTTGGCTTTTTCGCCGTGACTGGTGTTCAGGTCGTTATGCACGCCCTCGCGTGAGATCATCAGTCGTGACCAGGGCAGCGCGCGGCAGAAGATATCGGTGTGAATGGCGCTTTTCGGGGTCCAGACCTTCAGGTGCTTGCCCAGAAGCGTCGGATCAACCGCAATCCGCCCCCCCGCCCGCCGGATGCGATAGCCAAGTTCGATATCTTCGATCGAAGGTATCCGATAGGTTTCGGTATCGAAGCCGCCGACCTTGCGGAACGCATCCTTGCGCACAGCCCCGCAGCCTGCCCAGAATGTATGGGCGTCACGCTCGGCCCGCTGGTGATAGAAACGGTGCATCAGGTTCTTGTAGCGTGAAAACCAGTGCTGGCCGTCGGGCGTCGCATCATAGGACCCAAAGACCGCCGCAACCTCAGGATCGGCAAAGGCGGCGCGGACCTTTTCGGCGCCGTCCTCCCATGCGATGACATCGCTGTCGACGAACCACAGGACATCGCCCGTGGCCTCTTCGGCAGCGCGGTTGCGGGCAGCCCCCGGCCCGCCGTTTTTGTCCATCACGATCACCCGCGCGCCAAGATCGGCGGCGATGGCCGCGGTGTCATCGGGCGACACGTCATCGACGACGATGACCTCTTCCACCTCGCCGCGCCGGTGC
>NZ_JBARVQ010000042.1:0-1661 GCF_049646345.1 Albidovulum sp.
GTTGCCCAAAGCGAGCCTGTAGAGGTTCAGGCTGATATAGTCCGGCCCGCCCAGTTCCCAGGCAACCAGCTTCACGCTGCGCCCGCCCGCGAAGGTGGTCTTTTCCAGCCGGTAGCGACGGCCTTGATACAATCCCTCGCTATAGCCGTTGGGGATGCGGTCAAGGGCAGAAAGGAAGCGATGGATCATTGCTCAACGGGTCCGGGCGCGGAACGGAATTTTCTCCGCGCCCGGGCGAATTTTCACCCGCCGCAATCGGCCGGGTGCGATGGCAGGTCCAATGCGCGCCCGTTTTCGCTGATGGTAAAGTCGGGTGCCTTGCCGTCATAGGCCATCGCGATCCGGTATTGCGCGCCCGGTCGCACCGTCAACACCTGTGAGATCCGCGACATTTCGGTGCCCCGGCCATAGTGGTCGGTAAAGAACAGGCTGATGGAGACCCGTTTTCCCACCGGCAAGGCGTAGCGCTGCGGCCCCGTGCCCGGGGCAATCGTTCCGGCATAGACCCACTTGCAACGCGCCTCCTCCGGAAAGACCGAGAAATCAGTTTCGGTCCGCCGGAAGAGGTGCCGGGTCACGTCCGCCGGTGCCACGGTCAGGTTGGCCGGGCCAGAGCCGGTATAGGGCTTGGTGCCCGCCACGCAGGCGGCGAGAAGGAAGGGGAGCAGAAGCAGTGCACCTCTGCCCCGAAGGCGGGGTGCCGGATCAGACACCGGTGCACTCGATCTTGCCGGTCTCGATGGATTTCTTGAAATCGCGCAGGGTGCCCTTCAGCCCGAGCCCGCTGCCGTGACCGGTCAGGGTCAAGCCGCCGCTGTCGTTTGCACGGGCGTCCAGTACGAAACCGATAAAGCCATTTTCCGGTTGGCCGGGATTGATACCACTCAGATGTTTCTTGCGGATGGTCAGCGTGGTGACACCGCCGGAAGTGCTGACGGTGCTGCGATAGGAATAGCGCATGAGAATGGATTGCGGGCCATAGGCACCGACGCGGTAGACATGATTGTCATCCACGATCCGGTTGTAGCAATTGCGCGACATACGGCTGAGAACCGTGCGCGTCGTTGCCATATTGGAGGCAACCGCGATCGAATTGCTTGCTGTCAGGGCCGAGCGTGAGGCGGTCATCGAGCGCATCTCGGACGCGGATTGCGGAAAAGTGGGAACACAGGCGCAAAGCAGGGCGGCGCAAAGGAGGGAGGCGGTCTGTTTCATGATAAATTTCATGCGGGTTGAACAGAATGCTCCGATGCGTCGTCGAACAAGCGGGCAAAAATGTGATGGATGACGAAACTTCGGTCCGTCAGCGCTGGAATTCCGGGGATGTTGCGCAAATGCAAGGCGAAACCTGCCTTGGATTCTCACCTGCAGGCGGTGCGGGTTACGTCCCGCCGATCCTCGGTTCGGTCCCGGCCTTGAGCCGTTCGATATTCGGCAGGTGACGCCAGAAGACCAAGGTGGCCAGGATCACGACCAGATAGACCATGTCACCATGGCCCAGAAGCCCCGCCCAGATTGCCGCGAGTGCCGCCGAGACGAGGGCCGCGAGTGAGGATATGCGCTTGACGATTGCTGTGAGCAGCCATGTGGCGCAGGCGGCAAGGCCCACGGTGAAGGCGAGGGCAAGAAGGATGCCAAGGAAGGTCGCGACCCCCTTGCCG
>NZ_JBARVQ010000043.1:0-14310 GCF_049646345.1 Albidovulum sp.
GTTGTACCCGGTCGCCCAGCCGCCAGTCACCGGCAACACCCGCGACCTTCAGCACGCCGCGCCCAACCTCGGTCACCCGGCCCAGCCTGTGGGCCGCCTCGCATCCGCCGATTTCCGCCCTGAGTTGGTCCAATCCGATCGCAGCCATTCTGGCCTCCCTTTGTTCTGCAACCGTTTCTAAACGAATCGCAGTTAAGGCTTGATTGAAAGCTCGGAGGAGAAGCCCCGATGTTCGAGAAACCAGAGGTGCTCACACTAGCCTCGTCGCTCGCCGCTCATGCGGCCGAACGGCAATCGGCCATCGCCCGGAATGTGGCGAATGCCGATACGCCCGGTTACCGGGCCCGGGACCTACCCGATTTCGCCGCAACCTACCGGGCTGAGGATGCCGGGGCTTTGCGCCAGACCCGTGCCGGTCATATCGGCGCACCCGCGACACCTGCGACCTATACCGTCAGCGAACGCGCCCATCAGGGCACGCTGTCGCCGAACGGCAATTCGGTTTCCTTGGAAACTGAGATGGTCAAGGCCGCCGACGTAAGGCGGGATCATGATCTGGCACTGGCGATTTACGGCAAGTCGCTGACCATTTTGCGCGCCTCGCTCGGGCGCCGTTGAGGGGGATGACAGATGAGTGATTTCAGCCAAAGCCTCTCGGTTGCCGCCAGCGGGATGGAAGCACAGGCGATGCGGCTGCGCCATGTGTCCGAGAATATCGCCAATGCCGACACGCCCGGCTATCACCGCAAGACCACGGCTTTCGAGGCGGTGGTGCAGGGTGGTGAGGCCACCGGCGCGGTGCGGCTGGGTGATGTGAAGCTCGACCAGAGGGACCTGACGCGGATCCTCGACCCCGGCCACCCGATGGCCGATCAGAATGGCTACTACGACGGCTCGAATGTCGATCTGGTGGTCGAAATCGCTGACGCGCGCGAAGCGCAACGCAGCTACGAGGCGAATCTCAGGATGTTCGATCAGACCCGGCAAATGTCGGCCAGTCTGCTCGAACTCCTGCGCCGCTAGACGAGAGGAGGTCCAGAATGGACGTGAGAACCTCTTTCGCCGCGCAAACCTACGCGCAGGCCCGGCCGGCAACCCAACCGTCGCCGAATGCGGCGGGGCTGGCCGGTGCCCCGAATGCCTTCACCGCGCTGGCCGACGATTTCGTTCGGACGCTGAAAGCAGGCGAAGACACCGCCAAGGCAGCGATGACCGGGGGCGCGGACCCGCATGCGCTGGTCGAGGCGCTGGCGGCCAGCGAACTGGCGGTCGAAACCGCGGTGACTTTGCGCGACAAGGTCGTCGAGGCCTATCAGGAAATCCTCAGGATGCCGGTGTGATGATGGAAGAAGCGGTCTTCTTCGACACGATGCGGCAGGGATTGTGGATCGCGGTGGTGATCTCGGCCCCGCTATTGACGGTCGCACTGGTCATGGGGGTCGCGATCGGGCTTTTTCAGGCGCTGACCTCGGTGCAGGAGATGACGCTGACCTTCGTGCCCAAAGTCGGCGCGATGATCGCGGTCTTCTGGGTCTCCATGACCTTCATGTCGGGGATGCTGGTGGCGTTCTTCACCGACCGCATCATTCCTTTGATCGCGGGGATCTGAGCGATGGACAACGCAACCTACACAACGCTGAACCGCCAGTCTGGCCTGATGGCCGAAATGCGGGCGGTCGCGAACAACATCGCCAACCTATCGACGACGGGGTTCCGCAAGGAAGGTGTCATCTTTGCCGAACATGTGGCCGAACTGGAAGGGGCCGAACCGTCCCTCTCGATGGCCTCGGCCGAGGGGCGGATCGTCAACCTTGCGCAAGGCACGCTGGTGCAGACCGGCGGCAGCTTCGACCTTGCCATCGAGGGCGAGGGGTTCTTCCAGATCGAAACGCCCGAGGGCAATCGCCTGACCCGGGCCGGTTCGTTCACACCCTCACCAGAGGGTGAGCTGATGACACCGGACGGGTTCCGGCTGCTCGACCTTGGCGGCGCGCCGGTTTTCGTGCCGAGTGATGCGGGCGCAATTTCCATTGCGACCGACGGAACGGTCTCGGCCGGTGGCGATCCCATCGCGCAGGTGGGTCTCTTCATTCCGGCCGACCCCAATGGGCTGGTTCATACCGGGGGAACCCGGTTCACCGCCGAGGCCGGGATCGAACCCTATGAAGGCGGCACCATGTTCCAGGGGTTCCTTGAAAATTCCAACGTCAACCCGGTGGCCGAGATTGCCCGCATGATCGAGGTGCAGCGCGCCTATGAGATGGGGCAGGGCTTCCTCGATGCCGAGGATCAGAGAATCCGATCGGTGATCCAGACCCTTGGCCGGACATAAGGAGAAATAGATGCGCGCCCTTCAGATTGCCGCAACCGGAATGAGCGCCCAGCAGATGCGGGTCGATGTCATCTCGAACAACCTCGCGAACATGTCGACCACGGGCTACAACGCGCGGCGCGCCGAATTCGCCGACCTGCACTACCAGCAACTGACCCGGCCGGGCACGATCAATGCCAATGACGGAACCATCGTGCCGACCGGCGTGCAGGTGGGCCTCGGGGTCCGGCCCGCTGCGGTCACGGTAAACGTCGCGCAAGGCTCGCTCTCGACCTCCGGCGGCGATCTGGATGTGGCAATCGAAGGGCTTGGATTTCTGGAAGTAACCCTGCCTTCCGGCCTCTCGGCCTATACCCGCGACGGGGGGCTGAAGCGGACCGGTGACGGGCTGATAGTGACCTCGGACGGTTATCAGGTCGCACCGGGGATCACGATCCCCGCCGACGCGCGGTCGCTGTCGATCAACGCCTCGGGTGAGGTTTATGCCTATTTCTCCGACCGGGTGCAGCCCGAATTGCTGGGGCAACTGACACTCGCCGGGTTCGTCAATGAAAAGGGGTTGGAGGCGATCGGATCGAACCTGTTTCTGGAAACCTCCGCATCCGGTCCCGCTGCGATTTCCGTTCCGGGTGAAGACGGTCTTGGCACGCTCCGGCAGGGGTTTCTTGAAGATAGCTCCGTCGATGCCGTGCGCGAGATCACCGATCTGATCGAGGCGCAGCGTGGATATGAGCTGAACGCCAAGGTCATCACTGCCGCCGACCAGATGCTCGGCGCGACGACGCAGGTCCGCTGATGCGCATCATCGCTGCCATATGCGTCCTTTTGGCCTGGCCCGCCACGGCCGAGACGCTGGTGGCTGCGCGAACGCTCAGGGCGCAGACCATCGTCGCCCCCAACGATTTTGTCGTTGCGTCGGGGACGATCCCGGGAACCGCCGCTGATCCGGCCGAGGTAATCGGGCTGGAGACGCGCGTCGCGATCTATCAGGGCCGTCCGATCCGCACAGCCGATCTGGGCCCGCCAGCGATCATCGATCGAAACCAGATGGTCATGCTGAATTATCAGGCGGGTCCGCTGAACATCAGCGCCGAAGGCCGCGCCCTGGGACGGGGCGGTATCGGTGACCGCATCCGCGTCATGAACATCGCGTCCCGCACGACCGTTACCGGCATGGTTGCCGCTGACGGGTCCGTGTGGGTAACCGCCGACCGCTGAGGGGAAGAGCATGAAATATCGACTGATCCTGATTGCCGCATTGATGCTTGCAGGCTGTGAGCGGCTGGAGAATGTCGGCAAGGCGCCGGCTTTCACCCCGGTTGAGAGTGGCAATGAATATTATGCGATGACGACCGCCGGCATGCCCCTGACCACCGGCCCGCGCCAGATCACCGATGGCGCCTCGCTCTGGTCTGGTGCGCGCGGGTCGCTGCTGGGCGACCGGCGGGCGGGCCAGCGCGGCGACATCATGACCGTCGTGATCGAGATCAACGACAAGGCCGAGATATCGAACTCGACGGGGCGGTCCCGTTCCTCCTCGAACGCCATGGGGGTTCCGCATCTTCTGGGCATTCCGCAAAGGCTGGACGCCCGGTTACCGGCCGGGGCGAGCATGGCCAATGCGGTTGGAACGAATTCATCGTCGGACTATCAGGGTGACGGGTCGGTTGCGCGCAAGGAAAAGCTGACACTGCGGGTTGCTGCGACTATCGTCGAGACGCTGCCGAACGGTGTGCTGCGCATCCATGGATCGCAGGAAGTGCGGGTGAATTTCGAGGTCCGCGAGTTGATCGTTCAGGGCTTTGTCCGGCCCGAGGATATCTCGCGTCAGAATGAGATCACCTATGACAAGATCGCAGGCGCGCGCATTTCCTATGGCGGGCGCGGACAGATCACCGATGTCCAGCAGCCGCGCATCGGCAGCCAGGTCGCCGATATCATCCTGCCGTTCTGAGGTCTGCCATGCGCAAGCTGTTGCCAATCATCCTCGCCCTGCTTGGCCTTGGCCTTGGTGGCGGGGCGGGGCTTCTCTTGCGCCCGCCACCCGAAGAGGTGGTGGAGATCAATCCCTGCGGCGATGGCGACGGGCATGAGGATGCGATGGCCGGAAGCCATGCCGAAGAGAGCGGGCATGACGAAGAAGGCGAAGCCCCGATCCACGACTATGTGAAGCTCAATAACCAGTTCGTCGTGCCGGTTGTCGAACATGGCGACGTGGTGGCGCTGGTCATCCTGTCGATCAGTCTGGAGGTCGTCGCTGGTAACACCGAGGCGGTCTATCTGCGGGAACCGAAGCTCAGGGATGTCTTTCTGCAAGTCCTTTTCGATCACGCCAATGCGGGCGGCTTTGACGGGGCCTTCACCCAATCCAACAATATGGATGTGCTGCGCAGCAGTCTTCTTGAGGTCGCGCGCAAGATCATGGGCTCGGTGGTCACAGATGTGCTGATCATCGATATCGTGCGCCAGGACGGTTGAAGGGGCAGGGCACCCGCAAAGGCAGCGGGGCCGGTTTCCAAGTCAACGCGTATCGTCGCTGCGTCTGATACGTCGTTTCGTCGTCTGATCGGTGATCCTTTCGCGCAGCTGTTCCAGAACCCGGGCGCGCCCAAAGGACAGGGCAGCATTGTCACGGTGCCTGCGCCAGATCTCGGTCAACTCAGCGAGGTCCCTGTCCAGATCTGCGCGCTGGACAGTTACCAGACGGCCGAAGCTTTCCTGCGCCGCGATTGATGCGATATCGGTTGCGGGTAACTGGTGTGAGGCGGCGGCGGCACTGTCCAGCGCGTCGATGCGGGCCTTGACGCGATCGCGCGCTGTGTCTGCCCGGGCGACCGCCATCAGATCGGCCTCTTTCCTCATCGCAGCGATACGGGCAAGCGCCTCCAGTCTGGCTTTGTTGTTCACGATCCTCTCCGGGCCCGCGCGCGTTGGCGCATGCGTTCGGCAAAGCGGATAGCCGCAGCCACCGGGGCATAGTGTTCTGGCCGCACCTCATGCCCGATCTCGATTGTTGCGTGTAGTGCGCGCGCGGTGGGTGGATCGGAATGCAAGGGCACGCCTGCTGTCATCGCAGCCTCGCGTATCCGCGCGGCGACATCGTCAACACCCTTCGCTATGCAGACCGGCGCCCGGCCGCTGTTGCGGTCCCAGCGGAGCGCAATGGCATAGTGAGTCGGGTTGACGATCACCACATCGGCCTTGGGCACATCGGCCAGCATGCGGTTCATCGCGATCGCCTCGGCCCGCTGCCGACGCTGGCCGCGCATATGCGGATCGCCTTCGGACTGTTTCAGCTCATCCATCAGTTCCTGGCGCGACATGCGGTTCTTGCGCAGGTGTTCGTGCCGCTGCCAGAGATAGTCAAACGTGCCGAGCACGCCGGTGAAAAGCAGGATGAGGAAAAGAAACTCCACGATCATCTGTGCAAGATCGGAGACCGCGAGTCCGGGATCGAGGTTCTGTGCCATCAGAACCCGTGGCAGTCGCGTGGTCAGAAAGATGCCGAGGAGACACGAAATCAGGATCAGCTTGATCGTGTTCTTGCCGAATTCGAAGAGGCCCGAGCGCCCGAATTTCTGTTTGGCATTTGCTACGGGGTCGATCCGTGACAATTTCGGCTGCAACTTCTCGGGCGCGAAGACCCAGGCGCGCTGGGCGAAGATCACCCCGACGACGGCAATGGCGGGCAGCAAGAAAAACGGCGCAAGCGGCAGGACCGCGCCAACGATCACAGCCCCCGCGGTTGCGACCCCGCCGCCGAGAAGCGAAAGCGACAGCATGTCGGACCGGTCGAGCAATGCGACCCCATGGTCGCCGAACGCCCGAAGCGCCACGGGTCCGCCAGCCATCGCCGCCAGCAACAGCCCGGCATATCCCGCCGCGACGGCGAGTTCTGCCGAACGGATGACTTCCCCGCGCGCCCGCGCATCGTCGAGCTTTTTCTGGGTGGCTTCATGTTCCTTCTCGGTGCTGTCTTCCTCGCTCATGGCGGCCCTCCGAACGGGTCGGAAAGAAGGGCGGAAAACCCGCTGACCCAGATTGCCAGCCCAAGTGGCGCGGCAATGGCCAGTAGGATGAGGGCCCCGGCGGTCAGGGCCGGGGCGCCGACAAAGGCGACCATGAGTTGCGGCATTGCCCGGTTGATGGCCCCAAGCGCCAGATTGTAGATCAGGGCCGCCATGACGAAAGGTGCTGCAAGACTGAAGGCCAGGGCGAAGGCGCGGGCGACATGACCGATGCCCCATTCGCGGATGATTCCGGCATCGGGAAACGCGCCGGGCGGCAGCACGTCGTATGAAAGGATCAGCAGTTCAGCGAGGCGGACATGAAGCCCCGCCATCATCGCCAGCGCCAGACCGGCCGCGACGAACAGATGCGACATGGTTGGCATCGGTTCCCCTCCCGCGCCGAAAAGCTGTGCCAGAGAGGTCGATTGCGCCGCTATCGCCCCGGCCACTTCCAGCGCCAGAACCATCAACCGCAGGACCAGCCCAAGCGCGAGCCCGATAGCCGTTTCGGTTCCCAGGCACGCCAGGACCCGGCCCGGATTTACCGTCAGGGGAAGGACCGGCACTGCTACGGCCGGTGCGACGATAGCCGTGAAGGCAAGTGTCAGCACCAGCTTGACACGCACCGGCACCGACCGTTCACCAAAACCCGGCAGAACCGCCATCGCCGCGCCGATCCGCAGGAACACGATGAAACCGACCAACGCCCCCCGCCCGCCGGTTTCAAGCATGGCCTGAAGCAGATCGGTCATACGGGCACCAGTCCGACGATGGAGGGTTTCGCGTCATAGCCGATCTCATCGAAGGAAAGGACCGGCGCGCTGATCCCCTTTGCACCAAGCACCGTCTTCAGGAACCTGCGCCGCCGGGCCGAGGTGATGATGGCCGGGAATGTCCCCGTCTCGCCCGCCTTGCCGATCTTTTCGGCGATATTGATGGCCAGCCGGTTGAACTTGTCGGGCGGCAGCGCGACATCTGTCTGGCCCCGCTCGCCCTCGATCTGATGAGCGGTGAAGGTGTCTTCCCATTCAGGGGCGAGCTGCAGCAGCGGCACCGTACCGTCCGCGCGCCGGATCTCGGCCACGAGTTGAAAGCCGAGCCTGCGGCGGACATGTTCGCAGATCGCTTCGGGATTGCCAGCGCCGCGCCCCTCGGCGATAGCCTCCAGGATCAGGGGCAGGTTGCGGATCGACACCCGTTCTTCCAGCAAAAGGCGCAGGACCGACAAAAGCAGGTCGACGGGCACCTTGTCGGGGATGAGTTCGTCCAGAAGCCGCCGGTTGGCCTCGGCCCGCGCCGGATCGGAAAGGTTGGTGCATTCCTCCAGAAGCCGCCGCACGGCCTTCAACGTCAGAAGTCGTGCGAAATTCCGTTTGATGACTTCCAGCAGATGGGTGGCAAGGACTTCGGTCGGGCCGACGACCGTCGCGCCGGAAAGGGCTGCCTCTTCCTGCCGGGCAGAGGGCACCCAGCGGGCAGGTGCGCCATAGACCGGTTCGCGCACGTCCTGGCCGGACGGCACGCCCGCATCGCCGCCAGCCAGCAGGGCCAGCACATGATCAGGCATCAGCTTGTCGCGCGCCTGTTCCACGCCCTGGATGCGGATACGGTAGGTGCCGCGTTCCAGCAGGGCGTCGTCGGTCAGCCGGATCTCTGGCAGGATGAGGCCGAAGACGGCGGCGACATGGTTGCGCATATTGACGATCCGCGCGTCGAGCCCAGTTGCCGGGTCGAGCACCATGCCCACAAGGTTGGGCGCGAACTCCACATGGATTTCGTCGAGATCCAGAATGTCCCCCATGGATTTGCGTCGCGGCCCGTCGGGTTTCGGGGCCTCGGCAGCAAGGCGCTCAGCCTCTTGCCGCGAGGAGAGGCGACGGACGGCTTCGGCGGCGCCCCCCAGAACAACAGCCCCTGCCAGAAAGGGCAGAAATGGCAGGCCGGGCACCAGTGCAAAAAGCATCATCAGGAAGGCGACCGTGGCCAAAGCGGACGGATATTTCCCAAGCTGGCGGAACAGCTCCAGATCCGCCGCCCCCTTCGCGCCGCCCCGGGACAATAGAAGCGCCGATGCGATGGAGATGATCACGGCCGGGATCTGGCTGACCAGTCCGTCGCCCACGGTCAGGATCGCATAAGTCTCTACCGCGCGGCCGAGCGGCATGCCGTGCAGGGTGACGCCGATGATCAGGCCCATCACAAGGTTCAGAAGCGTGATCAGAAGGCCTGCAACGGCATCGCCCTTGACGAATTTCGACGCACCGTCGAGCGAGCCGAAGAACGTGGTTTCGGCCTGTTCGCGTTCGCGCCGCGCCTTGGCCTCGGCGTGGTCAATCGCGCCTGCGTTCATGTCGCTGTCGATGGCCAGCTGCTTGCCCGGCATTCCGTCCAGCGCGAACCTTGCGCCGACCTCGGCCATGCGTCCCGCGCCCTTGGTGATGACGATGAAATTGACGATCAGCAGAACACCGAAGACGACAAGCCCGATCAGGACCGAGCCCGACATGATGAACATCGCAAAGCCTTCGATGACATCTCCGGCGGCGTTGATGCCGGTATGGCCCTGACCGATGATCAGCTTCGTCGATGACACGTTGAGCGACAGCCGC
Source organism: Albidovulum sp. (assembly GCF_049646345.1). Taxonomy (GTDB): domain Bacteria; phylum Pseudomonadota; class Alphaproteobacteria; order Rhodobacterales; family Rhodobacteraceae; genus Albidovulum. The sequence continues at coordinate 8,952 of NZ_JBARVQ010000043.1, forward strand.
AGCATCAGCGAGGCGAGAAGGATTGTCGGAAAGGCCGAAAAATCGAGCGGACGCTCGATGAAAAGTGTGACGGTGAAGATCAGAATCGCCAGCGCGAAGGACGCGGCCAGCCCGATATCCAGCACCCAGGCTGGCATCGGCAGGATCATCATCGTGATGATGGCCATCAGGGCCAGCGCCAGCAGCACGGTCGGGCGGAACACCGTGGCAAGCGTCAATTGCGGCATCAATTGACCTCGCTGGACGGCGTCGTACTGGCGAAGAGGCTGGCGCCCCCGCCATTGCCAAGCGGGACGAGCGATCCCAGCCCGGCAAAGGTCCCGGTTTGCAGGAGCGGGTAGTGGTTGACGCGTGGAACAGACAGATCCGCATAGGTCTCTGCCCCGCCATTCGCGACACGCACGATATCGGGGATTTCGGGAATGTCGCTGCCCGGATCGGCAGCGAGCTTGGTCTGGAACCGTTCGAACCGGGCCTGATACCGATTGGCATATTCCGGCGTGCGCGAATGATAGGCCCCCGCCGCCTTTCCCCAGGACCCCATTTCGGCGTGGAGTTCCGTCAGGAACCGTGCAGCGTAGAGCGCATTCGCGAGAGGGTCGAACATCTCTTCGATCGACCGGAACGCCTTGCCGTGCCATTTGTAGTTGATCTGAAAGCAGCCGACATCGAAGCTGCGCGCGCCACGCTTGTACTCCTTGTAGACATAGGCGCGGGCCTCGTCCTCCGTCTCGAACCAGACCCCTTTTCCTTCCATGTTGACCGTCCAGGGCCAGGGTCGGAATGCGCCATCACGCTTGCGCCCGGTTTCCGTGAGCGAAATGGCCCGCAACACAGAAACCGGCACGCCGGAGCGGCGCGACGCCTCGGCTGCGACCTGATCGCAGATGACGGAAAGATCGGCTTCTGTAGAGGCCTTGACCGGAACCGCAATCAGCAGGCCGACAAGGACAAGGCAAAGACCACGGAGGATGCCCCCGGTATAGGGAGCGTTCTGAACATTGGACATTCTGACCTTTCCACGGCAATTCTTGCCTCTTTGCGAGAAAGGCTAGGACGCGGATGTTGAGATTCGGTAAGCGCGTGCGGATCTCACAGGCCGTCTTGCCCCGTGGCTGCCAACAGATCGGTCACCGTCATACGCGCGGCTTGGCTTCCCGCCAGCAGCGCCCGCCCTTTGGCCAGTTCGCCGGTTGGTTCCGGTTCCGCAACATCAGCCCCGGAAAGCGCGGCAATTGACGGACTGTCCTCCGGCACAAGCCGGAAATCGCGGATCGCCCGTTGTATCGCGTCTGGTGTTGCCTCGGCTGCGCCGGCCCAATCGCCCCCCCTCCAAGCGGCCAGCGCCGCAGGTTCTGCCTGACCGAGCGCCGCCAGAGTTTTGGCTGCCGCCAGATGATCACCATCCATAGCGAAGGCCCGGGCCCGAATGTTCATCGCCTCTTGTCCCGGCAATCCTGCGACCTCTGCCAGGGCCGCTGTCGGTTTGAAATCCGTCAGCGCAACCTGGGCCAGCAACAGACGCCCGGCCTCTGTGTGACCGGAACCGTCGGACAGCAGGGCGCGCACCTCGTCGCCAAAGCCCGCATCCGCCAACCGTTGTGCAAGGGAAAGCCGCAGGTCGGCATCCGTAACCGAGGTCAGAAGCGCACGTTCTTCGAAATATGCCGTCAGAAACACCCCTTCGTCGGCGGTTTTCGCGAGCATGTCGAACAACCGGGTGACGGTGTCATGGTGCACCTCCTTGGGCGGAGTGCCGGGCCAGCGGTGAAGCGCGTCGAACGCGGCGGGGAAATCCCCGGATGCGCCCCGTGCCAGAATGTGAAGCCGGGTCAGTACCGGACCGTCCGCCCCGTCCTGGCGTTCATAGGCGAGTGCAGCCGCGGCATCGGCCATCGCCGTGTCGACCGCCTGATGCCGGTCAAGTTGCGATTCTATCGTCAGGATGAGCGCTTCGGTAGCAAGCGGGTCATTGCCGGCAGCAAGTGGGGCCAGCGCCATTTCAGCGCCCTCGGCATCCCCCCTCGCGAGGCTCAGTCGCCCGTCCATCATGCTGAGTGCGGCACCGCCATCACCCGGAATTCGCGCCACGGCGTCACGGATTGCCCGTGCTGACGACGACGCGCCTGCGGATAGCAGCTTTGCCGACAGGCTAGGTCCGAGATGTTGGCGAAGATGTGGTGGCAGGGCGGAAAACGCCCGCAGAACCGCGCCTTCGTCGATTTCGGTGCCTGGCGGCAGATCATGCCGGGCAAGCACAGCCCACATTGCGACAGGCGTGTCGCAGCCCGTCATGCCCGGTAGTGTCCCGCCGTTATTCACTTCGTAACCGTCAAGGATCAATCCGATCTCGTTCAGGGGCGTCACGGCCTCGTTCTGAACATCAAATGAGCCGAGGACAGCGCGCGCTTCTGCACCGAACCCGAGAAAGAGGTAGAGACGGGCGAGCGACAAAACCGCATCATCAGATGGTTTGTCGAACTCACCGACCAGCGGCATGCGCCTTTCGGAAATTTGCACAGATGCCGGACGATCGTCGCCCCAGGTTCCGACGTCGATTCCATCGCGGCCAATACAGGTGCCGCCAGTGGCGGTGAGCGGCGCTCTTGTCACTGTCAGTTTGGAATCGCGGTCGACACTGGTTTCGCTGAGTATACCCGGCGCCGGGGCGCCCATGTCTGCCGATGCCGAAGCCGGAGACGTGGCGGCAGTTTTCATGCCGGTTTCGTGTCCGCGAAGCCTCAGCCTGTCGCGGTCCACTTCCAACAGCCCTTGGGCTGCGGCGCGCCCCAATTGTTCGAGAAGGTCGTTCTGGGCAGAGATCACACGCGGGTCCGGCACGATCGGAACCGACAGAACCGGAAGATCGGGCGCATAGCCTTCGGGGGCCGGACGCTCAGCGGTCAGGTGGTCTGGAAGCGGTTCGGGCTCCACCTCGGGTTCAGGGGGGAGGACATGGGGGAAACTGTCATCCATCGCCACATCGGTCTGGCTTTCCTTCGATTGCGTCCGGGCGTTTGTCGGTGGCGCGACACCGCGCCAGAATAGCGCCAGTCGGGGGTCGGGGGCGGCACGACCGAAACCTGTTGATGGCGGGCGCCAGGCAATTTCGGGTTTCGGATCCGCGACATCAGGGTGCGGCGATGGCGGCGGGCTCTCTTCCGCAGGGGTTGCGGTAAGGATCGGCGATTCGAAGGGCGACGCGGGGGCCGGCGGACCATCGGCAATATCGACAACCACTGAACCGCCCCCGGTCACGAATGCCTTGGCATGACACTCGCAGCCGAGCGTGAAGTGAAGCGTTCCATCACCGGACTGGACAAGATCGGCGATACGGTCACGCGGGATCATCTGATAGATGCGGGAAAGATCAAACTCCACGTTTTCGCGTGCCAGTCGAAGCACATATCCGTTCGCATCGCGTCCAAGCTCCCAATCGACCGGCGTCGCCAGATCCAGAACGATGCGCGAAAAGCCGTCATGCTCACCCGCGCGCACCCGCAGGGTGTCTGCGACTGTCGTCGAAACACCTGCGATCAGAAACAACAGCGTGGCCAATGTTCCGCAAGCGATCCGCTGTCGATGAACGCACGCAGGTTTCATGCCGCGTCGGATTTGACGGCCTTCAGCGCCTCTTCCAGCGCCGAATAGGTTGGACGGAAGTGATGCGGCGTATTCTGGCGGCCGACTTCGATACAGATATTGGCGGCGTGATTGTGCAGGTTGGCGACCAGAACCTCGCGGATCAGCTGATAGAAATGGCTGTCTTCCTCGATCACCGCTTTCAGCTTCACGGCGAAGGGGCCGACAAGGCCGTAAGCCAGAAACACGCCCAGAAACGTGCCCACCAGCGCGCCGCCGATCATCTTGCCGAGGATCTCCGGCGGCTGGTCGATGGAGCCCATGGTCTTGATGACACCCAGAACGGCCGCGACGATTCCGAGCGCCGGCAGGGCGTCGGCGACGGATTGCAGCGCATGGGTCGAATGCATCGCATGATGCAGGTTGGCGTCTAGCTGCTTTTCCAGCACTTCCTCGACCTGATGCGGGTCGTCGTAGTTCATCGACGCCGACCGCATCGTGTCGCAGATCAGTTCGACCGCGGAATGATCATGCTGAATTTTGGGGTACTTGCCGAAGATCGACGAGGCTTCGGGGTTTTCAATGTGCTCTTCGACCGCGACCGGGTTCTGTTTGGCCAGCCGGATCAGTTCGAACAACAGACACAGCAGGTCACGGTAGTCGTCGGGCTTCCAGTAGGCGCCCTTGAAGACCTTGCCGATGTCCTTGAGCGTGTGTTTGATAGAGGCGCCGTCATTGGACAGGACGAATGCTCCGGTCGCCGCCCCGCCGATCATGATCATCTCGAATGGCAGGGCTTTCAGGATGATGCCCAGCTTGCCGCCGGCCAGCATATAGCCACCGAAGACCATGATGAAGATGATCGCGATACCGATGATGCCGATCATGACCTCGTCCTTTCCAGGGGCGCCCCTGTCTTCGGCCGCGCCCTGCTGCGAGCCTTGCAAATGGCTCTTAACATTTCGTCTTCACGTCATTCCCGCGGCGCAGAGGCATTGCGCCCGGCCAGAAGCACGCTGATCGTGTAGGCTTTTTGCGGATCAAGACCGGCCATGACGGACGCGGCGGCCTCTGGTTTCATCCGCGCAAGGAAACCGGCGGCGAAGTCTGGTGCCATCTCTCCGAAAAGTTTGGCGGCATCCTTGGGTTTCATCTTTTCGTAAACCGCAACCAGCCGCACCACATCCTTGTCGGCCGCTTCATCGGCGAGTGTCAGGGTGCTGGCCAGACGTTCCTCGGCCGTGACGAGGGCGGCGAGCTTTTCATCGATCTCTGCCTTGGCCAGGACCAGCGCCTGCTGTCTGTCGGCGATCTGTTCTTCCCGGCGCACCAGCCTCTCTTCGCGGGCGCGCAAACCCTCAAGCATGGCCAACGCACCACCATCGGGTTCGCAGATCTGCGGCATATCCGAGATTTCCGCTTCCGGGTCGCCTGTCTTGGCGAACGCATGCCCCGCCCCCAGGCCGATCCGCAGCAATCCCGATCCGGCCAGCAGAATCGCGATGAAAAAAAGTGCCCCACGCCCAGAACGGCGGGCAGCGCGCTTTGTTGCCTTCTGGGTCTTCTTTACGGTCATTCCGCAGCCTCCATCCGGTCGTCACCATGGCCGCGACGGCGAACGACGCGGAACTTGCGCTCTCCGCTCTCGTTAGGTTCCGGCAAGTCATGCAGCGTCGCCAGCATCAGTTCCAGTTTCGCGGCCGCCGCTTCGGCGCGGGTCGTCATCTCGCGCAGCGACTTGGCCGAATCCCCGGCCGCGCCGCGCGCGGTATCAAGC
>NZ_JBARVQ010000044.1:0-7289 GCF_049646345.1 Albidovulum sp.
GCCCCCGATGGCGCTGACCAAGGAAGAATTCGAAGTGCTGCGGCTGGGCATTTCGCTGGTCGGCGGGGCCGCCGATCCGGTCCTGACCCGTGCGGCGGCCAGCCTGCGCGCCAAGATCGCCGCCGTCTCGGCCGCAGATGCAGGCGATACAGGGTCCGACACATTCGTCTTTTCGAGCGCCGAAGCCGCCCGCGCCGCGCCCCATCTGGGTTTGATCCGCCGCGCGGTCCGGGAACATCTGACCCTGTCGCTTTCCTATCGCGGAGCCGGGGCAGAACGGGTCCGCCCGCTGCATCTGGATTATTGGGGCAAGGTCTGGACCCTGACCTGCTGGAGCGATAAAGAAAATGATTTCATAGTTATACGAGTCGATCTTATCACATCCCTGACGCATGATGGCGGTGCCTTCATGCCCGAACCGGGCAAGACCGTAGAGGACTATGTGGCAAGCATCGCTGTCTGAGGCGTCACTCAACCTGTGCTGCGGATTCCTGACGGCTGTTGAGCGACGCGCCGAAGGCATCGGCCAGATACTGCAGATCGAATGAGGGGAAATCCTCGGCCAATGCGGCCCTGATTCCTGCCCAATACTCCTCGCTCTTGTACTTGCGGCCGATGCTCCGCTTCATTGCGGCAACAGTCTGGTCCGTGTTCGCGGCTGTGTCGTTATGGGTATGATAGGATTGGATATGTGACAGAAAACCCGGATCCGACAATGTCAGAAACCGTCGCCAGATGCCGCCATGCATCATGGCATAGGGGTCTTTCGCGTATTGGGCGTTGTTGATCCGGCACAGGCCGGGACTGGCGCATAAGAGCATGCGCTTGGTCACGCCCAGCGACCCGTCGGCTTCGCGGAACATCCCCACCGATTTGGGGAAGGTGATCACGGATTTCGGCGGCACCCCCAATGCGGCATCCCTCAGACGCCGGATGTAGTGGCGGCTGAGGGCATCGTCGTCATCAACACGAAACGTCGCGACATTGCCCGACCGGCTCGCCTCACAGGCCGCGAGGATGAGAGGGCCAGCGACTTTGCGGAAGGATTGCGTTTCGGCCAGAATCAACCGCGCCTGGGAAAACCCCGAGAGGCCGTCGGCCAGCCGTTCCTTGTAGATCTTCGGCATCACATCCGAGGACACGACGGCGAAATCGAACTCACCATCGGTTTGCGCCTTAATGGAGGGAAGCAGGAGCTTTTCAAAGAAATTGAACCGCGTCTCCATCCGCTCGGGATCGTAGAGCGTGGCCAGATCCGCCTCGTCACGATGCTTTTGCCGCGTATCGGTGGGTCCGAAGAACGAAAAGCGGAGGATACCAAGCACCGGAAACTGGCTGCTATAGCCTGGCGATGCGAATTCAGCCGACATCGGTCTTCCTCTCCTTTTCCCCCCGTGTCGCACTATCAGGTTCGCGGGAACACAAAGCAACGGTCGCGGCGGATCATCAGCCACATGACGGTGCCCTGTTTCGGCAGGAACACGGCGGGAACCGTGGCTTTCAGTACCTCGCCGCCATCATCCATGCGAAATTCCACCAGACTTTCGCGGCCCATGAAGCGGGCGCGTTCGACCCTTGCGCGGGCGGCGGTGCCGTCGGTCGGCGTCGGGTTCGGGCCGCGCCCCGCCCGGTCGAAATCGATTTTCAGATGCTGGGGCCGGATGACGATTTCAACCTCGGTCCCGTCCGGCACACCGGGGGCGAGGAATTCGCCAAAGGGCGTGCGCGTCAGAGCGCCCTGAACTTTTGCCCACAAGATGTTGATATCGGAAAAGAAAGCCGCCGCTTCGCGGTCAACGGGCGCGTTGTAGATATTGTAAGGCGCGCCTTGCTGCACGATCCTGCCCGCCCGCATCAGAGCAATTTCATCGGCCATGCGCATTGCCTCATGCGGTTCATGGGTGACCAGAAGCACGGCGGTGCCTTCCTCTTTCAGAAGTGCCAGCGTGTCGTCGCGGATACCGTCGCGCAGCCGTTCGTCGAGGCCCGAGAACGGTTCGTCCATCAGAAGGATGCGGGGGGCCGGGGCCAATGCGCGGGCAAGGGCCACACGCTGCTGTTCACCGCCCGAAAGCTCATGCGGGTATTTCGGACCGAAACCCGACAGCGAGACGCGTTCGAGAAGCGTATCGACACGGGCGGCCGCATCGGCGCGAGTGAGGCCGAAAGCGATGTTCTGGGCGACATTCAGATGTGGGAAGAGCGCGAAATCCTGGAACATGAGGCCGATGGAGCGCCGTTCGGGCGGGATGCGAAAGACGGTGTCGCAGATAAGATTGCCATCGACATGGATCGTGCCCTGATCCTGCATGTCGACACCGGCAATCATCCTCAGCGTTGTCGACTTGCCGCAGCCGGAGGGGCCGAGAAGGCAGGTCACCTGCCCCGCCTCGATGGCGAGTGAGACATCATCGACCACCACCCGCCCGTCGAAGCGGCGGACGAGGTTGCTGACCTCAAGTCTCGGCGGTGTTCCGGTCACGTGCAATCCCCAACCCTGAGCGATTTCCTCAGGCTTACGCCCGGATAGCAGCCCCCGGCGTGGCCCGCAAGCATGCGGGGTTCGGCCTCGGCTTCGCCTCGGCCGACCCGTCGGGGGGCCAGCCCCCCGCACCCCCCGAGGTATTTCAGCCAAGATGAAGGTCAGAACGTGGCGTTGATGGCACCGCCGTCAAGCAGGATGTTCTGGCCGACAATGAAACCTGAATGCTGCGAGCAAAGAAAGGCGCACATCGCACCGAATTCTTCCGCGGTGCCGTAGCGGCGAGCGGGGATCGTGGCGGCGCGGGCCGCGTGGGCAGCTTCAAGGGTGATCCCCTGCGCCTGTGCCACGCCACCATCAAGCGCATCGGCCCGGTCGGTCGCGTGAATTCCGGGCAAGAGATTGTTGATGGTGACACCAAGCGGGGCCACCTGCCGCGCCGTCCCCGCGACATAACCGGTCAGCCCGGTGCGTGCAGCGTTGGAGAGGCCGAGCTGGGCGATGGGGGCCTTGACCGATTGCGAGGTGATATTGACCACCCTGCCCCAGCCGCGCCCGGTCATGCCGGGCAGGAGCGCTGTCATCAGCGCGATAGGCGTCAGCATATTGGCGTCAAGCGCGCGGATGAAATCCTCGCGGTCCCAGTCGGACCAGAGGCCCGGCGGCGGACCGCCGGCATTCGTGACAAGGATATCGACAGGACCGGCGGCATCGAGCACCTCGGTACGGCCTGCCTCGGTGGTGATATCGGCGGCGATCCCGGTCACGCGGACGCCATGCGTTTCGCGCAACATCTCGGCGGTGGCCTCAAGCGTCCCGGCGCCGCGCGCGTTCAGCACCAGATCGACGCCCGCTGCCGCCAGTGCCCCGGCACATCCCCGCCCGAGCCCCTTTGACGACGCGCAGACCAGCGCCCGTTTGCCACGTATTCCGAGATCCATTCCGCCCCTCCTGTTCCGGACGGGGCAAGCTTAACGAAAATGGGGGCCGAAGCCAGCGGCTCCGGCCCCCCAAGGAACCACACCAGCCGGGGAGCGAAATGGGTGCGGTATTTCGGTGGCCGTCAGGCGACCATGGAAGAGAAGATGTATTCGATGCCGGTAAAGGCCGCCTCGGCGAAGCCATAGGCGAAACGCAAGCCTTCGGGCCCCGCGACAGTGCCATGTTCGGCATTGCCCGGAACATAGACCGCCACGCCCGGCGCGATCTCATGCGCGACCCCGTCGATGGTCACGATACCCGACCCGCTGAGCCCGAGGTAGAATTCGGCAGGCGCATGGACATGCGGGTTCAAAGTTCCGCCCGGACCGAATTCGGCAATGCCGAGGACGAACTCGCTGGAATTGGTTTTCTCGCCCGAGATCAGGGTTTTCCAGGTGACCGAGCCGAAGACGGGATCGGTGCCGCCTTCGGAAGCAACATCCGCCGCATCGACGGTAAAAGCGCGTTCAGACGGCGCGTCGGGCAGGTTCACGGCGGGGTCATGGGTGATCTGGCCGGTCAGCACATTGGCGGAAGCGTCCTGGATCTGAGCATGTGCGGTCATTTTCGGCGCCTCCATGGCGATGTGTCGATGCCCGCCATATTGCCTTTTTCCGGCATTCCGGCAATGTTCGAAAAAATCGCCATATCATACGCTGAGGTTATGATGGAAACCCGCCTACCGCCCTTTTCGGGCCTCACCGCCTTTCATGCCGCCGTGCGTCACGGCACGCTGACCGGGGCCGCGCGCGAGCTGAATGTCTCGCAGCCTGCAATCTCACGCCGTATTGCGCAGCTTGAGGCGGATCTTGGCACGCCGCTTTTTGACCGGTCTCGCAAGCCGGTGCAGATGACCGAGGCGGGGCGCGAGATGATGGCGGCCCTGCGCGCAGGCTTTGATCTGATCGAGGTGGCGACCGACCGCATCCGGCGTGCGGCCAAGGGGCGGGTCGTCACCGTTTCCGGTCCTTCGGGTTTTGTGGCCTTCTGGCTGATCCCCCGGCTTGGTGAATTGCAGGAAGCCTTTCCGGGCACCGTGATCCGGATCATCTCGATGGAGCAGGGCGAGGCGGGGCGGCCCGGCGATGTGGCGATCCGCTTTGGCGCGCCGAACCGCGCGCGGACCGATGAGATCAAGATCCTCGGCGAAGAGGTATTCGCCGCTGCCAGTCCCCTGTATTTGGCGCGCAGTCCCGCCCCGATAACGGCCGGGGATTTCACGGGCCACACTTTGCTGACCATGGAAGGCACGCGACGCTTCTGGCACGACTGGCCAAGCTGGTTCGAGGCGCGGGGCGCGAAGATGCCAGGTGATATCCGCAGCCTTGACTTCAACACCTATGCGATGCTGGTCAATGCCTTGCTCGCGGGACAGGGCATCGGTCTTTGCTGGTCGGGGCTCCTGGACACCTTTCTGGAGGCCGGGGCACTGGTCCGGCTCAGCGATCAGTCCGCCGCCTCGGAACGCGGTTACTTCGTCGCCCTGCGTGATGGACAGACGGTCCGGCCCGAGGTCCGGGGCGTTCTGGCCTGGATCGCCCAGACCGGCGGAGCGGATGCGTTGACGTCCGCGCCGCCCGGCTGATAATCGGGACAGGCCACCGCGACAGTGACAATCCGGAATTTCAATATGCCCGATCCAATTCGGCCCCTGCCCGCCCATACGGCGCATGCCTATGATGCAGAGGTTCTGAAGGTGACAAGCGGCGCCAATCTGGGCGATGCGATTGCCGAGGCGGCACATTGCGAACCGGGTGATGTCTATCGCCTCGCGCCGTCGGCAACCGCAAGGCGGCTGATGCTGCGCCCCGTCGGCGACGATCCGGCCGCACTCTGCATCGCTGAAGGGTCCGAGATCGGGCAACCGGGCGAGATGATCACCCTTCTGTCGGCACTGGCCCTAATGGCGCCGGACGGTGACAGGGTTGAGACCCTCTTCGTCCGTCATGCCGCGACGGGCGAGGGCTATGCCCTGCCCCTTTCACCCCTGGCGCCGCGCACGGATTATACCCTGATCGCCAGCCATGAGGATCTGGGCGGCATTCGCATTACCGATATTGTCTGCACCTCATTCGCGGCGGGCACGATGATCACCCTGCCCGGCGGCGCGCAACGCCCGATCGAGGCGCTGACCCCCGGCGATGAGGTGCTGACCCGCGATCACGGGGCCCAGAAGGTGCGTTGGGTCGGCAAGGCGACGATGCGGGCCATCGGCGGTTTTGCCCCCGTTGTCATCGCGGCAGGCGCGCTTGGCAATCTTGCCGATCTCGTGGTCTCTCCGCATCACCGCATCTTCATTTACCAGCGCGGTCGGCGGCTGGGTGGCACTGCCGAACTGCTGGTGCAGGCGCGGCATCTGGTCGATGGCGACCGGGTGGCGCGGCGCGAAGGCGGGTTTGTCGACTACTGCTGTCTGGTGTTCGACCGGCATGAGATCGTCTATGCCGAGGGCATTCCGGCCGAAAGCCTGATGGTCAACGAGGCCACAGTCAGCCGCCTGCCCGCCGAACTGGCCGACGAGGTGCGCGCGCGGTTCCCGGGACTGAGCCAGAGCCAGCATTTCGGCACCGAGGCGGGGCGCGAGTTGCTGGACGACACCGCGCGCGATGCGCTCCTGCGCCGCCCGGGACGCGGCTGACCAGATGTAATCCAATGGAGACGCCTGCGGCGTCACGTCATTCCAGGGCCCTGCGCGGGAACCGCGCAGGGCGGCGCTGTCCGCACCCTCCCGGCCCTTCCCTTCCCCGTCGCCCAAGGCTATATGCCGCCCATGTTGCAGACGCCCTCAAACCGCCCCGACCTGCCCGCCGAGATTGCCCGGCGGCGGACCTTCGCCATCATCTCGCATCCTGATGCGGGCAAGACCACGCTGACCGAAAAGTTCCTGCTTTTTGGTGGCGCGATCCAGATGGCCGGGCAGGTGCGCGCCAAGGGCGAGGCGCGGCGCACGCGGTCGGATTTCATGAAGATGGAACAGGACCGGGGCATCTCGGTCTCGGCCTCGGCCATGTCCTTCGATTTCGGGCAGTACCGTTTCAATCTGGTCGACACGCCCGGCCACAGCGATTTCTCCGAAGATACATACCGGACGCTGACCGCCGTTGACGCCGCAGTCATGGTGATCGACGGGGCGAAGGGGGTGGAAAGCCAGACCCGCAAGCTCTTTGAGGTCTGCCGCCTGCGCGACCTGCCTATCCTGACCTTCTGCAACAAGATGGACCGCGAGGCACGCGATACGTTCGAGATCATCGACGAAATTCAGGAAAACCTTGCCATTGACGTCACGCCCGCCTCGTGGCCGATCGGCATGGGCCGCGATTTCCTTGGCTGCTATGATATCCTGCATGACCGGCTGGAATTGATGGACCGCGCCGACCGCAACCGGGTGGCCGAAAGTATCAAGATCGACGGACTGGATGACCCGAAACTGGCCGACCATATCCCCGCGGTCCAGCTTGCCAAACTGCGCGAAGAGGTCGAGATGGCGCGCGAATTGTTGCCCGCCTTTGACCGACAGAGTTTTCTGGAAGGCCATCTGACCCCGATCTGGTTCGGCTCGGCGATCAACTCCTTCGGGGTGAAAGAACTGATGTCCGGCATCGCCGAATACGGCCCCCTGCCCCAGCCGCAAAAGGCCGCCGAACGCAGCATTGACGCAGCAGAGCCAAAGGTTGCGGGCTTTGTCTTCAAGGTGCAGGCCAATATGGACCCCAAGCACCGTGACCGTGTGGCTTTCGTGCGCCTTGCTTCGGGCCATTTCGAGCGCGGCATGAAGCTTTTGCATGTCCGTTCCAGGAAAATCATGGCCATCGCCAATCCGGTGATG
>NZ_JBARVQ010000045.1:0-8021 GCF_049646345.1 Albidovulum sp.
GTCTATACCATTCCCGGCGGCGGTTCGAACCCGACGGGTGCGCTCGGCTATGTCAACTGCGCCTTTGAGATGCTGGCACAGGTCAACAACAGCGGCATGAAGATCGACCACATCGTCACCGCGACCGGTTCGGCCGGGACGCAGGCGGGCCTGATCACCGGTCTTAAGGCGATGAATGCGCAGATCCCGCTCCTGGGGATCGGTGTGCGCGCGCCAAAGCCCAAGCAAGAAGAGAACGTCTTCAACCTCGCCTGCGCCACGGCCGAGAAAATCGGCTGCGCCGGGATCGTCAAGCGTGAGGATGTCGTGGCGAACACCGACTATGTCGGCGAAGGCTATGGCATCCCGACCGACAGCGGCATGGAAGCGATTGCCATGTTCGCCGAACTGGAAGCGATCCTCCTGGACCCGGTCTATTCGGCCAAGGGTGCTGCCGGCTTCATCGACCTGATCCGCAAGGGCCACTTCAAGAAGGGCGAGCGCGTCGTCTTCCTGCATACCGGCGGCGCGGCGGCGCTCTTTGGTTATGACGGTGCTTTCGACTTCTCGGGCCGCTGGGGCGCCAAGGTCTGATCACTCAATGACGACGGGTGCGGCCTGATGGCCGCGCCCGTCACGCATCCTGCTCGGCGATCCATTTGTGGTCGGGGTGGTTGTTGAAGCGCCATTTGCGCAAGGGTCCCGCCATCACGTTGAGATAATACATCTCATAGCCGTAAGGCGCGCCACAGGGGTGGTGGCCCTTCGGCACAAGCACCACGTCGTGATTGCCGACCGCCATCGTCTCATCGAGTGTCCCATCCTCGGTCCAGACCCGCTGGATGCCAAAGCCCTGTGCAGGGTTCAGGCGGTGGTAATAAGTCTCTTCCAGATAGGTCATATTGGGATAGTCATCCTCATCATGCCGGTGCGGCGGATAGGAGGACCAGTGTCCGGCAGGCGTGAAGACTTCGGTGACCAGAAGACTGTCGGCCACGTCCCGCCCCTCCATCGCGATGTTGTTGATGTAGCGGGTATTGGTGCCCTTGCCGCGTGGGGTCAGGTCTATGCCCGCAGGCCCGATGATCTGCGTCGGGTGGCCGCCTTTGCCGGGGGCCGAGCAGACCGCAAGCGTGCAAGCGGTCGTGGCCGTGGCCTGCCAGGCGGCACCGTTCGGGATATAGAGGCAATGCGGCGGGGTCTTTTCAAAGACATCCATCCGGTCGCCGAGTTCGCCGAAATCGCGGCCATCGACGGTGATCCGCGCCTTGCCCTCGACCAGAACCAGAATAACCTCACGGTCGCCGGTGTCCTCCTGCGCGACCTCGCCCGGTGCAAGCCGGTAGAGCCCGAAGCCGACATAGGACCAGCCCGCGCTTTGCGGTGTCACGTTGTGAACCTTGCCGGTGGCTCCGGCGGGGCTGATCATCAGATCGGTCATTCCTTATCCTCCGGCTGCGCCGCGATCAGCAGCACATAGGCTGCATAGAGCCCCGCCACCCCGAAGAGCATCGCCCAGCCGGGCGAACCGGTGATGATCTCAAACAGCGCCCAGCCAAAGCAGGCCGTGACCACTGCCACACGCCGCCAGAGCGGGCGGAAGAACGGGTGGGCGGGGTCGATCAGGGTCATCAGTCAGCAATCTCCAGCCTGGCTTTTGCACAGACCTGAAGAATATGTGCGTAGCCTTTCTTCGAATAGTCGTAGGGCGGTGCTTTGGCTGGATCCTGTTCGGCCTCGACCACGATCCAGCCCGCAAAACCCATCGCCTTCAACGCATCGGCCACGGCCTGAAAGTCGATGCACCCGTCGCCCGGCACGGTGAAAGCGCCTGCGATGACGGCATCAAGGAAAGAACGGTCATTCGCCCGCACGTCGGCCACCACATCGGGGCGGATATCCTTGAAATGCACATGATGCACCCGGTCGCCCCAGCGGTTCAGGGTTTTCATGACATCGCCGCCGCCAAAGAGGAGATGACCGGTATCGAAGCAAAGCCGAACCTCGGGCGAGGTCCCCTCCATCAGCCAGTTTACATCGTCCTCACTCTCGATGATCGAACCCATATGGTGGTGATAGGCAAAGGGCATGCCCCGGTCGGTTACCCATTTCGCGACCTCACTGATCTTCGCGGCATAGGCCAGCACCTCGTCACGCGACAGCTTGGGCCGTTTGTTGACCGGCACATCGCGCAGGCCCTGCACGGTGTTGGAGCATTCAGCATAGACAATGCAGGGTGCGTTCAGCGCGATGAACTGATCGACCTGCTGTTTGATGGAATTGGATTCTGCGGCGAAATCGTTAACCAAAGACCCGCCCGAGCACCAGCCGCCGCAGAGGGCGATGTCATAGGCTTCGAGGTAACTGCGAAGCCCTTCGGTATCGTGCGGCATGCGTTGGCCGCGTTCGACACCGGTATAGCCGATATCGCGCGCCTCTTTCAGCGCCTGCTCCATCGTGAAACCGGCAGTCAGATCCGGCAGATCATCGTTCTGCCAGGCAATCGGGGAAATCCCAATTCTTACACTCATGGGGTGACCCTCATACCTTGTATTGCGCCTTGCGGCGGGTTTCGTAATTCGTGCGGGCGTCGTTGACCTTGGGCCGCTCGGACACCTCGGGTACGCCCACCTCCCACCAGCTTCCGCCATGCGGGGTCGAGGGGTAGGGGTCGGTATCAAGGACGATGGCATAGACGCCGTCATGGTCCTTTGCCTTGGCCAGATGCGCTTCCAGCTCGGCGATGCTGCCTGCCTTGACCGCCTTCGCCCCCATCGACCCGGCATGGGCGACAAAGTCGATGGCCGAGGGGTTCACATGTTGGGACTTGTCGAGAAGGTTGTTGAACTCTTCCCCCCCGGTGCCCATCTGCAGCCGGTTGATGCAGCCGAAGCCGCGATTGTCGGTGATGATCAGCGTGAACCTGATCCCCATCATGCAGGCGGTGGCAAGTTCGGAATTCGCCATCATATAGGTGCCGTCGCCGGTAAAGCAGACCACATCGCGGTCAGGTTCGGCCAGCTTGATGCCGATGGCCCCGGCAATCTCATAGCCCATGCAGCTGAACCCGTATTCCATATGGTAGCTGCCCGGTCGCCCCGCCTTCCAGAGCTTGTGCAATTCGCCGGGCATCGTGCCTGCGGCGCACATCACGACCGTGTCGGGACCGGCGGCGCGCTGGACCGCGCCCACGACCTGCATGTCGGTGGGCTTTTCATTGCCCTCCTTCGGTGCATCGGTGAGGGGATCGACCTTGGCGAACCAGTCGGATTTGAGGCTGGCGGGGGGCGCATCGAAGGTCTTGCCGTTCAGCGCCCCGGACAAAGCCTCCAGCCCCGCCTTGGCATCGCAGCACAAGGGCTTTGCCCCATGCTTCATCGCATCATAGGCCTGCACATTGAGGCTGACCAGCTTGCGCCCCGGATTGGCGAAGAGCGACCATGACCCGGTGGTGAAATCCTGAAACCGTGTGCCGACGCCCAAAACCAGATCAGCCTTGCCGCAGACGGTGTTGGCGCTTTCTGCGCCCGTCACACCAATGGGACCGAGATTCATCGGATGGTCCCAGGGCAGGGCTGACTTGCCCGCCTGCGTCTCGACCACCGGGATGGCATGGGCCTCGGCGAAGGAGCGCAGTGCCTCGGTCGCATGGCCGTAATGCACCCCGCCGCCCGCGATGATCACCGGGTTCTTCGCAGCCTTCAGAAGGTCGGCGACGCGGGCCAGTTCCGCCGGATCGGGCGGCGGCACACGGCGGTGCCAGATGCGTTCGTCAAAGAAGGCTTCGGGCCAATCATAGGCCTCGGCCTGCACGTCCTGACAGAAGGCGAGCGTCACTGGCCCGCAATCGGCGGGATCGGTCATGGTGCGCATGGCGCGCGGCAGGGCGGTCATGAGCTGTTCGGGCCGGGTGATCCGGTCGAAATAGCGGCTGACCGGGCGGAACGTATCGGTCGCCGTAACCGTGCCATCGGCGAAATTTTCAGGCTGTTGCAGCACCGGATCGGGTCCGCGATGGGCAAAAACATCGCCCGGCACGAAGAGGACCGGCAGGCGGTTCACATAGGCCAGCGCGCAGGCGGTAACCATGTTCGTCGCCCCGGGCCCGATGGAGGAGGTCACCATCATCGCCCGGTCCCGCCGCAGCTGCTTGGCATAGGCGATCGCGGTATGGGCCATGGTCTGTTCGTTATGGCCACGCCAGGTCGGCAGCCGGTCGCGCACACCGTACAAAGCCTCACCCAGACCGGCGACATTGCCGTGGCCGAAGATCGCCCAGCAACCGGCGATATAGCTCTCTCCATCCGCGTTCTTCTGAGCCG
The DNA here is from genome assembly GCF_049646345.1 of Albidovulum sp. Lineage (GTDB taxonomy): Bacteria > Pseudomonadota > Alphaproteobacteria > Rhodobacterales > Rhodobacteraceae > Albidovulum. The sequence continues at coordinate 4,302 of NZ_JBARVQ010000045.1, forward strand.
CGAGATATCTCACCATCGCCTGAGCGGCGGTCAGCCTGATCGTCTTCATGTCTTGTCCTTCCCTGCCTCGCGCACCGGGATCATCCGAGTATGTCGGTGACCCGCACGGCGCGGTTTTCAGCCACTGATTTCAACGCCGCCTCTGCCAATGCCAATGCCATCAGACCGTCCTCGCCACTGGTCGGCGGTGTCATCCCCGCGTTCACGGCACCGATGAAAGCTGCGATTTCGTTGGCATAAGCGGTGGTATAACGGGTCATGAAAAAGTTCAGGAGCGGTGGCCGGGTAAAGCCGTCGCTGCCCGCGATCTCGATATTCGCCTCATGCGTATTGGCGGCGGATACGGCCCCCTTTTCGCCATGCACCTCGATCCGTTGATCATAGCCATAGGCGGCGCGCCGCGAATTGGTGATGATCGCCTGACGGCCCGAGCCCGTGCGCAGGATTACATTGGCACTGTCGAAATCGCCCAGTTCCCCGATCTTCGGATCGGTCAGGACCGAGGCCGCAGCCATCACCGTCTCGACCTCTTCCCCCAAGAGCCAACGGGCCATGTCGAAGTCGTGGATCGTCATGTCGCGGAAGATGCCGCCCGAGCGGGTGATGTAGTCGTAAGGCGGCGCACCGGGGTCGCGGGAAGTGATTGTCACCATCTCCACCTTGCCGATGCGGCCCGCATCAATCGCCGCCTTCACCGCCATGAAATCGGGATCGAAGCGGCGGTTGAAGCCGACCATCAGTGTCGCGCCGGTTTCCCTGACCACATCCAGACAGGCGCGGACACGGAGCAGGCTGAGGTCCACCGGTTTTTCGCAGAATATCGCCTTGCCCGCGCGGGCAAAGCGCTCGATCAGATCGGCATGGGTATCGGTCGGGGTGCAGATGATGACGGCATCGATATCGGCCGCAACCTCAATCTCATCAATCGTGCGGATGTCGCAGTCATAGGCCGCAGCAACGGCCTCGGCCGCCGCCGCGTGTGGTTCGGCCACCGCGACAAGGCGCGCGCCCAGGGTCGAGGTGACGGCGCGGGCATGGACCTGACCGATGCGGCCGGCCCCGAGTACTGCAAATCTGGTGGTCATTGGTCATTCCGAATTGGACGGAGCAAGGCTCCGTCAGTTGGTATCTGTCGCCCTCTTCAGGCCGCGCCTTCGTATTCAGCTTGGGTTTTCGCGCCGGTGATATAGGCAACCACGTCCTGCCCGTCGGTCTCTTCCTTCTTCAGGTTGGCAACGATCTTGCCACGTCGGAAGACGACGATCCGGTCGACGAGGTCCATGACCTGCCGCATGTTGTGGCTGATCAGGATCAGGGGCTCACCGGCCTCTTTCAGAGTGCGGATGATGTTTTCCACCTGCGCGGTTTCCTGCACGCCAAGGGCCGCCGTCGGTTCATCCATGATCGTCAACTTGGAATGGAAGGTCGCGGTGCGGGCGATGGCCACGCATTGCCGTTGTCCGCCCGACATGTTGCGGATCGTGTTGCGGATATTGGGGATCTTGACGGCGGTCTTTTCCAGCCCGGCAATCGTCGCTTCGCGCATCGCCTTGTAGTCGAGCAGCCGGAACGGGCCCAGCCAGTCCCATTTGGTCTTTTCGCGCCCCAGAAAAAGGTTGTCCGGCACGTCGAGATCATCGGCCAAGGCCAGCGTCTGAAAGACGGTCTCGATCCCCGCCTCTCGCGCTTCCAGGGGCCCCGCAAAACTCACCGGTTTGCCATCGAAGATGATGTCGCCCCGCGTGCGTTGTTCCACCCCGGTGATCTGGCGCACGAAGGTCGACTTGCCCGCGCCGTTATCGCCCATGATGGCGACATGCTCGCCTCGGCGTATCTCAAAATTCGCGCCGTCCAGCGCATGGACCCCACCGTAGTACTTGGTCAGATCTTGGGTCTTCAGGACGATGTCTTCGCTCATCTCACTATCTCCCGTTCTTATGCCCGGCTGCGCTGGCGATATTGATCGAGAACGACCGCAGCGATGATGATCCCGCCCATGGCCATGAGCTGATACGACCCGTCGAGCTTGATATATGTGAAGCCGGAGCGGATCACTCCGATCACCATGGCACCCAGAACCGTGCCGATGATCGAGCCGCGCCCGCCGGTCAGGCTGATCCCCCCGATGACCGCCATCGCAATGGCGAAGAGTTCGTAGAATTCGCCCATCCCGGCCTGGGCCGTCGCGCCCTTGGAGCTGAGCACGATCCCTGCGAACGCGGCCAGCATTGATGCGATCATGTAGACCATGACCTTGTGGCGTCGCACATTGATGCCGGACATCCGGGCGGCCTCTTCGTTCGAGCCGATGGCATAGGTATGCTTGCCGTAGACCGTGTATTTCAGGATCAGTTGGAAAACCGCTGCCAGCAGCAGGAACCAGACCACGGGCATCATGCCTGAACCGATGAACTTGTAGCTTTCGGTGGGAAACGACACCGGCTGGCCGCTCGACCACCAGAGTGCGATACCCCGGCAGATCAGGAACATACCCAGGGTTGCGATGAAAGGCGGGATGCGGAAATAGGCGACAAAGGTGCCATTGATTCCGCCTATTAAGGCTCCGAACAACAACCCTATCGCAACGGGGACAACCACCGGCAGGTCCATCGCCCAGGCCCCGAAGACCGCTTTTGGATTGGGGTTTCCGTTGACCAGCTCGGTCTGGGCGAAACTCATCGCAATCATGGCGGTTGCCGCGACCAATGGGCCTGAACTCAGGTCAATGCCCGCCGTGACAATGACCTGCGTCACGCCGAGCGCGATGATCCCGATGATCGCGACCTGCAGGATGATGATTTGCAACCGCGCCTCGTTAAAGATCGTATCGAACCGGTCGTTCGTGTCGAACAGGAAACTCTGCCCGCGCATATAGGGCAGAACCTGGCCAAGAATTTCAAAGACGGCGACGATGATGATCAGCGCCAGAAAGATATTCAGCTCATTCGGCCAGTGTCGTTTGGATTTGTCGAAGGTCAGCCCGCCTGTGCCGAGGCTCGCATTCGCCATTGTTCGTCCCCTTGCGCTTTATAGGTGGAAACGGCGCCATGAACGCCGCTCCCTGTCTTGCAGGACCTGAAAGCCCTAGTTCTTGCTGAGGAAGTCCCCGATGTTGTCGGGTGTAACCAGCTTGAAGGGGATGTAGACCTTGCTGTCCACAGACTCGCCCCGGGCGATAGCCAGTGCGGTGTCGACCGATCCGGCCCCCTGACCATGCGCATCCTGGAACACGGTCACGTCCAGCTCGCCCGCCTGCATCGCGACCAGCGCATCCTGCGTGGCATCGACACCGCCGACCTCGACAGCCCCCATATCGACCCCTGCCGCGTTCATCGCCTGGATCGCGCCAATGGCCATTTCGTCGTTGTTGGCGATGACGAAATCAAAAGGCTCGCCCGAGGACATCCAGTTGGTCATAAGATCCTGCGCTTCGTCGCGCGACCAATTGGCGGTCTGCTCGTCGATGAGCGTCATGAAGTTGCACATGTCCATGCCGATGACGTCATGCACATCCTTGGAACGCTGAACGGCTGCCTGGTTCGACAACTGGCCGTTCATCAGATAGCCGGTCGCACCGCCAGCCTTGCCGGCTGCGCGCAGGTTGCGGCAGATCTGGAACGCCTCCAACGTGCCGGACTCGATCTCGTTCGATGCCACGAAGGCCTGGGTCGGCGGAAGGTCGTTCACATTGTCGGGCTCGCGGTTCACATAGACCAGCGG
>NZ_JBARVQ010000046.1:0-3788 GCF_049646345.1 Albidovulum sp.
GTTGTTTTCCCACCAGATCGAATCCTCGACCGAGGGGGTGCGGACCACGAATTTGTCCTTGGGTGACCGGCCGGTATGTTTGCCGGTGGTGGCAAGGAAAGCGCCGCCTTTGCCCAATGTCCCTTCCCCGCGTTTCAGCGCAGCTTCGATCAGCGCCGGTTCGAGGAAGTTGTAATAGACGTTGCCGATCCCCGCGATGCCCTGATCTTCCAAGCGTTGCGAGGGGTTCACCCGTCCATTTGTCATATGCATGCTCCCGATGCCGTCGCGCGGCGGTTCATGGGTCAAATTACTGGTACCCCAGCCTGCCGGGGGTGCCGATCGGCCCCCGGACCGGGGCTGACACGGCCCCTATATCATGCCCGTAAAAGTTTGGAACAGAAGGCTTTGTTTCGGTTAGCGCCATCATCGCGGGTTTAGCGCAATCATGCAGGTCGGACCGGCGGCGAAATGGCAACGATGCGCGAAACTGCGGCAAATTGGTCAAATCTGCGTTTTAAATGACACCCCTGATTCGGATGGCGGGCGTGATTCGCACATATCGGTTGCTTCTGTGAAGCGTAAGATGGAATATGACAGGAAAACAAAGACATTCATGAGCAGTGCAAGGGATATGGACATGTCAAGGATCGCACTGGTTGACGATGACAGGAACATCCTGACGTCAGTCGCCATGACGCTCGAGGCCGAGGGGTTCGAGGTCGAAACATATAACGACGGTCAGTCTGCGTTGGACGCATTCAACAAGCGCCTGCCGGATATGGCGGTTCTGGACATCAAGATGCCGCGCATGGACGGAATGGATCTGCTTCAGCGCCTTCGGCAGAAGACATCTATGCCGGTCATCTTTCTGACCTCCAAGGACGATGAGATCGACGAGGTTCTGGGTCTGCGGATGGGGGCGGACGACTACGTCAAGAAACCCTTCTCGCAGCGGCTGCTGGTCGAACGCATCCGCGCGCTTCTGCGTCGTCAGGAAGCGATCGAGTCGGGCGAGGTCGCGACGACCGAGGAAACCAAGATCATGACGCGGGGCGCTCTCGTCATGGACCCGCTTCGGCACTCGGTCAGCTGGAAGGGCCGCGATGTGGCGCTGACGGTGACCGAGTTCCTGTTGTTGCAGGCCCTGGCCCAGCGGCCCGGTTTCGTCAAAAGCCGCGACCAGCTCATGGATGTGGCCTATGACGATCAGGTCTATGTCGATGACCGCACGATCGACAGCCACATCAAACGTCTGAGAAAAAAGATGCGTACAGTTGATGATGATTTCTCGGCTATCGAAACGCTGTATGGCATAGGATATCGTTACAACGAAGAATGAGCGTGACGCCGAGGATCGACTTGCGCGAGCAGTCTGACATACGTCGCGCGGATGTCGTCCTGGGCGAGGACTGGACCGCGCCGGAAGGGATCGTTGATTCCGAGCTTCGCGCAGGCCGCGAGCAGCGCGGATTCATTTCGCTCAACCGGTCGCCTCTGGCGCGAAAGATCATCACCTTCAATCTGATGGCGATGATCGTTCTCGTTGCCGGGGTGCTCTATCTCAATCCGTTTCGGGACAGCCTGGTTCTGCAGCGGGAAAGCGGGCTTGTCGCCGAGGCACAGCTGATCGCCAATGTCTTTGAGGCACAACTGCCGTACGAAGGCGCAGTGAACCTCGCCAGCAGTGACGGTATCGATACGCTGCGCACTGTTCAGCGGATCGAGCTGTCGGACGGGGCAGAACTGTTCATCTTCGACACGCTTGAAAATCTCGTCGTCTCAACAGTCGGGATGGAGCGGCCATCGATGGAGACAGTGGCCGGTCTGCGTCGTGACCCCCGTTCGACAGTGATCACCGACATTCTCAATTCGATTTGGGAAGGCATTGCCGGCCTCCTCGCGCCGGACACCGAACTCGACCCGATCCGTGGTGGTGAAGAGCTCGCGCGCGAACTGGTTGCAAGCGCGCTTGCCGGCGAAACGCAGATCCGGACGGGTCGCGATGTGTCAGGCCACGCGATTTTCACCGCCGCAACGCCGGTTCGGCGCGGTGACAACGTCATCGGCGTGGTCGCGATCACGTCGGTTGCGGGTGAGATCGATCAGCTCGTCCGGGTTGAGCGCGAGCAGGTGCTGCAGATGTTCGTGATCGCGATCATCGTGTCGATTGGCCTGTCGCTGGTGCTGGCCTCGACCATTGCCAACCCGCTCTCCGATCTGGCGGCCGCGGCCGAATTGGGGCGCGACAAGAACGCCCGCAAGATGAGCCCGAACCGCGTGCGCATCCCCGATCTGACGGCCCGCCCGGATGAAATCGGCCGCCTGTCCGGCGCCATGCGTGGCATGGTGACGGCCCTTTACGAACGCATTGAGGCCAACGAACAATTTGCAGCCGACGTCGCGCATGAGATCAAGAACCCGCTTGCCTCGCTCCGTTCTGCCGTCGGTACGATGCGGGTCGCCAAGCGTGAGGATCAACGGACCAAACTGCTTGACGTGATCGACCATGATGTTCGCCGCCTCGATCGTCTGGTCAGCGACATTTCCAACGCCTCGCGGCTCGACAGCGAACTGGTGAAGGAAGAGGAGGAAGAGTTCAACCTTCTCAAGATGCTGACCCATATCACTGAATATCTCGGCAACGACGCACGGGAAAAGGGTGTCGATTTCATTTCGGACCTACCAACGAACAACATCATCTTTACCGGACTGGAAGGTCGGCTGGCGCAGGTGTTCGTCAACCTCATTTCCAATGCGATTTCGTTCTGTCAGGAAGGCGACGCGGTTCGGGTCTGGGCGCGTAAACGCGAGAATCGGGTTCTGGTTGTGGTTGAGGATACCGGGCCAGGAATTCCCAATCAGGCGCTGCAGAAAATTTTCAAGCGTTTCTATTCCGAACGGCCGCCGGGCCAGTTCGGTGAACATTCCGGCCTTGGTCTGGCGATTTCGAAACAGATCGTCGAAGCCCATGGCGGCGTGATCTGGGCGGAAAACATCCGGCCGACGGATGCCGATATCACGTCGGAACCGCTTGGCGCGCGTTTCGTCGTGGGCCTGCCGGTGTGACCGGCGCTGCCGATTGCGTGAACCTGCATGGCAGTTGTGTTGCTCTGTCAGGGAAGGGGGTACTGATCCTTGGCCCGTCCGGCAGCGGCAAGTCTGCCCTTGCTTTGGCCCTGATGGCATATGGCTGCGATCTGGTCAGCGACGACCGGACGGATGTGACCTTGCGGGATGGCGTGCTTGAGGCAACAGCACCTGACACAATTCGGGGATGCATCGAGGCGCGCGGGGTCGGCCTTTTACCCGCCGCATCCGTAGACAGCGCGCGCTTGATCCTTGCGGTCGACCTGGCGCATTTGGAAAGCGCCCGCCTGCCGCAGTCCCGGCACTATTCCGTTTTGGGGGTCAACCTGCCGCTTCTTCACAGGATCGAGAGCATCCATTTCCCTGCCGCAGTTCTGCAATATCTTAAAGCAGGGCGAGCAGCATGACGGAGATAGGCATGGAAGAGGAAAAGCCGGTGGCGGGCGGTCAGCGGATTGTCCTCGTAACCGGCCCTTCGGGCGCGGGACGATCGACAGCGATCCATGCGCTGGAGGATCTTGGTTATGAAGTGATCGACAATCTTCCGTTCAGCCTGATCCCGCGCCTGATGGATGGCCCACCGCTTGGTCGGCCGGTCGCATTGGGCATTGATGTTCGCAACCGGGATTTTTCGGCCACCGCGCTGATTGAACTTATCGACCGGCTGACGCGCCTGCCCGAAGCGGCGCCGGAAGTACTTTACCTTGATTGTCAGCCCG
>NZ_JBARVQ010000047.1:0-5422 GCF_049646345.1 Albidovulum sp.
GAGGTGATCCGGTCCGAGGCCGCACCGGTAATCGCCGGGCGCGGACAAGGCGTGCGCATCCGCATCCTCTCGCCCGCCGAGGCGGCGGGCGAGCATGAGGTCTATGATCTTGCCTTTGATACCGGGGGCCGCTTGGTCAGCGATCCGCACGGGCCGGGGTGCCGCGAGCATCTGACGGTACTGGAAGGCGCGGTGACGGTCGTATCGGGTGACGACAGGCAGCGGCTTGGCGTGGGCGATACCGCCCGCTACTTCGCCGACCGCCCACACAGGATCGAGGCCGAAGGCGGCGCGGCGCGGGCGATTCTGATCGTGCAGAATTCCTGACCGTTTGACGGGTTGAGGGGGCGGGAGCCTCCGGCGGGAGTATTTTGGAACAGAAGAAATCCGTAATTATGAATATAAATCCGCTATATTGACATTGGCGTGATAGCGGATAATATTCCGTCAAACCGGAGGTGAATCTGCAATGTCGGACAAGGCGAGCTTTCTGAAGCATCTGGGCGAGACTCTGACCGGGATCGAGGCGGATGGGCTTTTCAAGCGCGAACGGCTGATCACCTCGGCACAAGGCGCACATGTGAAGGTGGCGGGACGCGATGTCCTGAACCTCTGCGCCAACAATTATCTGGGCCTTGCTGATCATCCGGCGCTGATTACCGCCGCAAAGACGGCGATGGATGATCACGGCTATGGCATGGCCTCGGTCCGCTTCATCTGCGGCACGCAGGACCTGCACCGGGAGCTGGAGGCGCGGATCGCACAGTTCCTGAACAAGGACGATGCGATCCTGTTCGCCGCCTGTTTCGACGCCAATGGCGGACTGTTCGAGCCGCTTCTGGGGCCCGAGGATGCGGTCATCTCGGACGCACTCAACCATGCGTCGATCATCGACGGCATCCGACTCTGCAAGGCGAAACGCTACCGCTACGCCAATTCCGACATGGGTGATCTGGAGGTGCAGTTGCAGGCGGCGCGCGGGGATGGGGCACGGTTCATCATGATCGCCACGGACGGCGTCTTTTCGATGGACGGCTATCTGGCGAAACTTCCCGAGATTGTGGCTTTGGCCGGGAAATACGGCGCCCTGACCATGGTCGACGATTGCCATGCGACGGGGTTCATGGGGCCGGAGGGGCGCGGCACGCCCGCCCATGCCGGGGTTGAGGTCGATATTCTGACCGGCACGTTGGGGAAGGCTCTGGGTGGCGCATTGGGCGGCTACATCGCCGGGCCGCAGCCCGTCATCGACCTTCTGCGCCAGCGGGCGCGGCCCTATCTCTTCTCGAACGCCCTGCCGCCCGCCGTGGTGGCCGCCGGGATCACAGCGCTGGACGTTGTGGAGGCCGCCGACGATCTGAGGGCGCAGCTTTTCGACAATGCGGGCTATTGGCGCGCGGGGCTGGAAGATGCAGGATTTACACTTCTGCCCGGCGAGCATCCGATCATCCCGGTGATGCTGGGCGATGCCAAGCTGGCGCAGGCGATGGCGACGGCGCTTTATGAGCGTGGCGTCTATGTCTCGGGCTTCTTCTTCCCGGTCGTGCCGAAAGGACAGGCACGCATCCGCACGCAGATGAACGCGAAGCTGACGAAGGGTGATCTGGATTTCGCACTCGACGCCTTCCGGGGCGCTGGCAAGGCGGTGGGGGCGATCTGATGCGCAATGACATGAAGGCACTGGCGAAGGCGCAACCCGAAGTCGGGCTTTGGATGGAACACCGCCCCGTGCCCGAGATCGGTCCGGACGATGTTCTGATCCGCATCCGCAAGACCGGCATCTGCGGCACCGATATCCATATCTGGAACTGGGATGAATGGGCCGCGCGGACAGTGCCGGTAGGTCTGGTGACGGGTCACGAATTCGCGGGCGAGATTGTCGAGATCGGCCGCAATGTCGAAGGGTTGATGATTGGCCAGCGTTGTTCCGGCGAAGGGCATCTGATCGGCAAGCAAAGCCGTCAGAGCCGGGCGGGTAAATTCCACCTCGACCCCGCCACGCGCGGGATCGGGGTCAATGAACAGGGGGCATTCGCCCAATACCTCAAACTGCCCGCCTTCAACGTCGTCCCCCTGCCCGATGAGATCGATGATGAGATCGGCGCGATCCTCGACCCGCTTGGCAACGCGGTTCACACGGCGCTCAGCTTCGATTTGGTGGGCGAGGATGTGCTGATCACCGGCGCAGGCCCCATCGGCATCATGGCCGCCGCCGTCGCCCGCCATGTCGGCGCGCGCCATGTGGTGATCACCGATGTCAATCAGGACCGGCTGGATCTGGCGGCCCGCGTCACCGACGTGGTGCCCGTCAATGTCGCACGCGAGGATCTGAAAGACGTCGAGGGTGCCCTGAAGATGAAGGAAGGCTTCGATGTCGGGATGGAGATGTCGGGCAATCAGGCCGCCCTCGACCAGATGGTCGAGAATATGGTGATGGGCGGCCGCATCGCCATGCTGGGCATCCCGCCGGGCAAGTCGCCGGTCGACTGGAGCCGCATCGTCTTCAAGGCGATCACCATCAAGGGTGTCTATGGCCGGGAGATCTTTGAGACCTGGTACAAGATGATCGCGATGCTGGAGAACGGCCTCGATATCCGCCGGGTCATTACCCACCGCTACAAGGTGGATGATTTCCGCGACGGGTTCGAGGTCATGCGTTCGGGGCGCAGCGGCAAGGTGGTTCTGGACTGGGGCTGAGGGCGGCTCAGCGCGGTTGAATGAACACCCGCCCGCCCTCTACCTTTGCCGGATAGGTGGCAAGATTGACGCAGACCGGCGCACGTTTGGCCTCACCCGTCCGGTAGTCGAACTGGCCGTTATGCTTGGGACATTCAATGACGTTGTCCATCACCAGCCCGTCGGCGAGATGAACCTGTTCGTGGGTGCACAGCCCGTCGGTGCAGTAGTACTCATCCTCCGGGCTGCGGTAGATCGCATAGGTCCGCCCCCCGTGATCGAAACGGATCACATCCTCTAGCTCAACATCCTCCGCCCCGCAGGCGTCGATCCATCCGATCATGCTTATCCCTCTTGTTTCGCGCCGGACGCGGCGACATGAAATTGCTGCTTGTAGGGTTTTGCCGTCTGCGGCAGGTCACGCGTCAGGAAATCGTCCTCATAGGCGAGCTGGCGTTTCAGGACCGGCAGCACCTCACGATAGGCTTGCCAGATCGAGGTGTTTGGAGCGGGCAGGTCATCCCTGATCCGGTCGTGCAGTGCAGGCAGCCGGTGGTAGGGCACCATCGGGAACATGTGATGTTCGACATGGTAGTTCATGTTCCAGTAGATGAAGCGGCTGACCGGGTTCATGTAGACGGTGCGACTGTTCAGCCGGTGGTCGATGACATTCTCGGCAAGGCCCGCATGCTGAAGCACTCCGGTCAGGACATGGTGCCATGCGCCGTAAAGCCGCGGCAGGCCGATCAGCATGAGCGGCAGGATTGAACCCAAGGCCAGCGCCGCCACGAGGGTGGCAGCGTAGATCAAAGCCCATATCCGGGCGATGCGGATGACCTTGGCATGTTCGCTTTCCGGGATGAAGCTGGCCTCCTCCGCATCAAGGCGGCCCGAGGCGTTCAGCACCATCCGCGCCCAGCCGTTCCAGGCGTCGAGAATGCCGAAGAGGTTCAGGAAGATGCGGAACAAAGCGGGCGGGCGCATCGCCACAATCTCGGGGTCACGCCCGACGATGATTGTATCGGTATGGTGGCGCGTATGGCTCCAGCGCCAGGCGACCGGGTTGCGGATCATGCAGAAGCTGGCGATCTGGTAGACCACATCGTTCATCCAGCCGGTGCGAAAGGCGGTGCCATGCCCGCATTCATGCCAGCGCGAATCCATCGCCGAACCGTAGAGCACACCATAGGCCAGCCAGAACGGCACTGCCCCCCATGACGGCCAGAGCGCGATACCCGCAGCTGCGAAAGCGATCATCGCCGTTAAGAGAATGACCGTATCGCGAATTGCAGGTCCGTCCTCGCGCGCCATCAGCGCTTTCATCTCCTTGCGGGGGATCTCGGTGTGATACCACTCTGCCGCCGCGAGGCCGGTTTCGACCGCGCGTTGCGCGTCAGCGCCCAGCAGGCTGTAGTCCCGTTTGATCATGTCTGGTGTCCTGTGACCTGATGCAAGCAGCCTAGGAGCGATTCTGGCTGCAACATAGATCGGGGCTTGGATTCTCATCAGATATCGTCAAAATGCGGCATCATGAATGATGTGATTACCTCATATCCGGAGGCAAAATGGCGCAGCGCATGACAATCTCGGATGTCGCTCGCGAGGCCGGCGTCAGCACGGCGACGGTCGACCGCGTGCTGAATGGACGCGAGAAGGTGCGCGAATCCACGGCCCGCCAGGTCTTTGAGGCTGCGCACCGGATCGGCTATCACGCGGCGGGTCTTATCGGGCAGCGGATCAAGACCGATTTGCCGCTGATGCGCTTCGGCTTTGTCATGCACAAGGAAAAGCAGGCCTTCTACAAGAACTTCGCCGCCGAGATGGAACGGGCCGTCCGGACAGCGCCGAATGTGCGGGGCGAGTTGATCATCGAATATTCCGCCTCACAGGCACCGGGGGATTTTGCCGATCTGATGCGCGGGCTGAAAGGCCGTGTGGATGTGATGGGGGCAACCGCCGTTACCCATCACATCGTGACCGAGGCCGTGCAGGAATTGCAGGAGGATGGAATTCCCTGCTTTGCGCTTCTGAACGACTTTGCCCAAGGTGTGCGACAGAACTACATCGGCATGAATAACCTGAAAGTCGGGCGGATCGCGGCATCAATGATCGCGACTGCAGTGCACAGGCCGGGCAAGATCGCTGTTTTTGTCGGCGGCTATCGCTGGCACGGGCACGAGCTGCGCGAAACCGGTTTCCGATCGTATTTTCGCGAATATGCGCCGCAATTCACCATACTCGATACGCTGGTGAACCTTGAGACGCGACAGTTGACCTATGAGGCCACGCTGGACCTTCTGGCCCGTCATCCCGATCTGCGCGGCATCTATTGCGCGGGCGGCGGGATGGAGGGCGCGATCGCGGCACTGCGCGAGGTGCGTCAGCCCGGCGATGTGGCACTGGTGGTCAACGAACTGACACCGGAAACCCGCGCGGCGCTACAGGACCGCTATATCACCCTGGTGATCTCGACCCCGCTTTCCGTCCTCTGCCGCGATATCGTGACGCTCATGTCGAATGCGGTTCTGAATGGTATGTCAGAGGTGGTCGGACAGCATTTTCTTCAGCCGGAACTGTATCTGACCGAGAGTATCTGAATGATGTAATGACATCATTCAGATGATGTTCATTTCGTCAGATTTGACAGAATCCATCTACTGAGCGTTGACGCGACGCCCCTCATACCGCCACCCTTCCCGGCAACCGGCACCAAAGCCGGACCTTCGGGATCGCATCCGGGGGTTAG
>NZ_JBARVQ010000048.1:0-1766 GCF_049646345.1 Albidovulum sp.
AGGCGCACCGCGCGGCGGTCGAACCGCATCTGGTATCGCGCGCCAATGCCGTCATGCACATGCCATTCCGCATCGCCGAATACACCGATTTCTACGCCAGCCGCGATCACGCCTTCAACGTCGGTACGATGTTCCGAGGCCCGGAAAACGCGCTGCCGCCAAACTGGCTGTCGATCCCGATCGGCTATAACGGCCGCGCCTCGTCGGTCGTGGTTTCGGGCACCGATGTCACCCGTCCATGGGGTCAGTTGAAAGGCCCTGACGACGACCTGCCGAAGTTTGGCAAATGCGCGCGGTTCGATCTGGAACTGGAATTCGGTGCCATCCTGGGCGTGCCATCGTCTGGCATGGTCAGCGTGGCCGAAGCCGACGAGATGATCTTTGGCTATGTGCTGCTGAACGACTGGTCGGCGCGTGACATCCAGGCATGGGAGTATCAGCCGCTGGGCCCGTTCCAATCCAAGGCGACCGCGACCACGATTTCCCCCTGGATCGTCACGCGCGCCGCGCTGGCGCCCTTCCGCACCTCGACGCCGAAACGCGAACGCCCGCTGCTGCCGTATCTCAAGGAACCCGGTCCGATGCTTTATGACATCGAACTGGAAGTCGGGCTGGCTCCGGAAGGCAAGGACGAAACCATCATCGCGCGCACCAACTATAGCCGGATGTATTATTCCGCTGCGCAGCAACTTTGCCATCACACCACATCCGGATGCGCGATGCGCGTTGGCGATCTTCTGGGTTCCGGTACGATTTCGGGGCCAGACAAGGACATGCGCGGCTCGCTTCTGGAACTGAGCTGGGGCGGCAAGGAGCCGTTATCGCTCGACAGCGGCGAAAGCCGCAGCTTTCTCGAAGACGGCGACACGCTGACACTTCGCGGCCATGCCCAGGGCGATGGCTTTCGTATCGGATTTGGCGACTGCACCGGCAAGATCCTGCCCGCAGTCGCATTGCCCGCCTGGGCAAAGGATTAAGGAGAGAACACATGGCAAAGGCATTCGCATCCGCAGGCGACATGGAAGACAAGAAGGTGAGTTTCACGGAAGTCGGAGAGGGGCTTTACGCCTTCACCGCTGAAGGCGACCCCAACACCGGCGTCATCATCGGCGACGAAAGTGTAATGATCGTCGAGGCTCAGGCGACCCCGCGCCTGGCGCGCAAGGTCATCGACTGCGTCAAAAGCGTGACAGACAAGCCGATCAGCCATGTGGTTCTGACCCACTACCACGCGGTCCGCGTGTTGGGGGCCAGCGCCTATGGCGCCCGCGAGGTGATCATGTCCGACGTGGCCGCCGCAATGGTCGAGGAACGCGGGCAGGAAGACTGGGACAGCGAATTCGACCGCTTCCCGCGCCTGTTCCAGGGGCACGAGGAAATCCCCGGCCTGACCCGGCCCACCACCACCTTTAGCGAAAGCATGACCGTCTATCTGGGCAAGCGCCGGGTCGACATTATGAAACTGGGCCGCGCCCACACTGCCGGCGATGCCGTAATCTGGGTTCCGGATCAGGAAGTGATGTTCACCGGTGATATCGTCGAATACCACAGCGCCTGTTACTGCGGCGACGGGCATTTCAATGACTGGGAAGAGACGCTGGCAAACATCGCCGCCTTTGGCCCCAAGGCCATCGCGCCAGGTCGTGGCGATGCGCTGCTGGGTACAGAAATGGTGGCCAGGGCCATCGCCGCGACGGCCGATTTTGTCAACTCCACTTACAAGCCCGTCGCAAAGATCGTCGCCCGCGGCGGATCGCTGAAAGAGG
>NZ_JBARVQ010000049.1:0-2674 GCF_049646345.1 Albidovulum sp.
GATTATGGTCGAAAATTTCGAAATACAGCCACAAACCCGCTGGCGCTTCTTCACCGACAGCGTAATGGGCGGCGTCTCCTCAGGCCAGGTGTCAACGGCGGAGAAAAAACCGTCCATGTGGCGGAGCAAAATCAGGCCACTTGAGGGATCCTGGATCAGGCGCCGGGAATGGGTGTCGCGCCCAGGTGCCCGCGCTCTCCATGTAGCTGGCGGGTGGCTGGGCGCGTTGGCCCGGCAGGGCCAATCAGGCGTAGGGGTCAGTTGATGGTCGGGCTTTTTTTGCCGCGACTTTGAGCCAGTCGATAGCTGTCGCCGTTCATTTCGAGGATATTGACGTGATGGGTCAGCCGATCGAGCAGCGCGCCGGTCAGGCGTTCTGAGCCGAAGGTTTCGGTCCATTCGTCGAATGGCAGATTGCTGGTGATCAGCGTGGAACCGCGCTCGTAGCGTTGCGAGATCAGTTCGAACAGCAACTCTGCGCCGGTTTTGCTGAGCGGCACGAATCCGAGCTCGTCGATGATCAGAAGTTTGCAATTGGCCATCTGCTTTTGCAGGCGCAGGAGCCGCCGCTCATCGCGGGCCTCCATCAATTCGTGCGCCAGGGCTGCGGCGGTGGTGAAGCCGACGGAGAGACCCTTCTGGCAAGCAGCGAGACCGAGCCCCAGGGCGACATGGGTTTTACCGGTGCCGCTCGGGCCAAGTGCGATGACGTTCTCGCGCCGCTCAATCCATTCGCAGCGCGCCAGTTCCAGCACCTGCATCTTGTTCAGGGCCGGGATCGCCTTGAAGTCGAAGCTGTCGAGGCTTTTGACCGCAGGGAACCTGGCGGCCTTGATCCGGCGCTCGATCATCCGCCGTTCGCGGTCGATCAGTTCGAGTTCCACCAGCCGGGCGAGGAACCGGACATGGTCCAGTCCCTCGGCAGCGCACTGGCGGGCCAGCTTGTCGTATTCCCTGAGGAAGGTCGGCAGCTTCAGTGTCTTGAGGTGATGCGCCAGCAGGAGTTCGGGGGCGTCCGTCATGACGCATCCCCTGCAATCAGGCACATGTAGCTGGCCGCCGAAGTCGTTCCGACATTGGCCCGTGGCAGATAAGGGTAGACGTCGAGGTCGAGCCTGGGCGGCCGCTTCTCGACCTGACACAGCACAAGGTGCTTGATCGCATCGAAGCCAATGGTTCCCATGCGCAGGGCGGTCTTCACCGCGACATGCAGATCGCCAAGCTCGAAGGTCTCCAGCAGTCGCAGGACCTGGACGTATTCCCGGCGCCCAGCTTTGAGTATCCGCGCTTACATCAGCCGTCGCAGGGTTTGGAACTCGGGCGGCAGGTCCCATTCGGCCAAGGGAGCGGCCTGATCCAAGGCGTTGGTCTTCTTCTCGATCAGGGGCAGGTAATGGATTGGATCAAAGACCATGTCCTCGCGGTCGTAGCTCCGCGGATGGCGGGCGATGATCTCGCCACCGCAGCCGATCACCACTTGGTCGACATAGCCGCGCAGCCAGACATCGCGGTGGCCATAGGCGACCGGGACGGACTAGTCGTTGGTCTTGTAACGCACCAGAGCCTGCGAACTGACCCGCCCGCTCGTCTGATCACAGGCATCGAAGGGTGCGGCCGGAAGGTCGGCCATGGCTTCCAGATCCCGGGCAAGTCGCTGCCCGATCGTCTCAGCATGACCGCGCAAAGTATCCGCCTGTCGCTTACGGCATCGCTCTTCGAGCCGGGTGTTGAACTCATCCCAGGATGCAAAGCGCGGCACCGGCACCATGAAGTTGCGACGAGCATAGCCGACCAGCCCTTCGACGCCGCCCTTGTCGTTGCCCTTGCCGGGACGTCCGTAGCGATCTCGGATGAGATAATGGGACAGGAAGCCGCTGAACAGTTTGGCCCGTCTGCGTGTGCCGTCCGGCAGGATACTCGCGACCAGGCAGCGGTCGTTGTCGTAAAGCACCGACACCGGCACGCGCCGGAAGAAGGCGAAGGCGTGAACATGGCCATCGACCCAGGCTTCAGCCGTCGCCGCCGGATACGCCCTTATGTAACAGGCATCGCTGTGCGGCAGATCGAGGGCAAAGTAGTGGGCCTTCTGTTCCACCCCACCGATGATGATGGTTGCTTCGCCGAAGTCGGCCTGCGCATGCCCCGGCGGGTGCGACAGCGGCACGAACATCTCGCGCCCCCGCCGATCGCGCTCTCGGATGTAATCCTTCACGATGGTGTAGCCGCCAGTGAACCCATGCTCATCACGTAGCCGTTCAAGCACCCGCTTGGCCGTATGCCGCTGCTTGCGGTTCCGGCCCTGATCCTCGGCAAGCCAGGCATCGATGATCTCGGTGAACCCATCCAGCTTGGGTCGCTTGATCTCGGCCCGTCGCCGGTACCCCGGTGGCACTGAGAAACTCAGCATCTTCCTGACACTGTCGCGCGAAATCCCAAAATGCAGCGCCGCCGCTCGCGCACTCATGCCGTCCGCACAGGCCAGACGGACCTTCCTGTAAAGTTCCACGGTGAAAATACCCCCGCCCTCCCTGTCATCAGAAAGGGCAAAAGTGGACGACTTTTACGCCGCCCGCAGAGGGATTATCCCGCCGCTACCGTGGCCGACTTTGTCACCGCCGCTTACAGAAAATCCTCAGCGACGAGAAATCACGCGAGTTTCCACACAGCCTCAGCC
>NZ_JBARVQ010000050.1:0-1985 GCF_049646345.1 Albidovulum sp.
AGACCAGTTTCGCCAAGCGAAAGATGCATCTTGGCTATCGCAGCCTCAGCGCCGATGCCGGCCCATTCCAGGGGGTCTACAGGGGCCACGAATTTCACTACGCCACCACGTTGAAGGCGGACGGCCCCCCCCTCTTTGAAGCCACTGACGCCGAGGGCAAGACCCTGCCCCCGATGGGGCTTCGTTCAGGCCGGGTCTGCGGCTCTTTTGCGCATGTCATCGCCAGCGCCTGAAGTCCGCGGCTTCGGGCTTTCCTTCGTCTGAAGTAACATATACGCATCCGAATATGACCGAAGCCGTCGTCCCCACATCTGAAGGCCACGCGCGCCGGAATGTGCTCATTTTGGTGATGGCGCAGGCGTTTCTGGGCGCGCAGATGCCGATGATCTTCACGATCGGCGGACTTGCCGGACAGTCCTTGGCCTCGAACCCCTGCTTCGCCACCCTGCCCATCTCGCTGATCGTTCTCGGTTCGATGCTGTCGGCGACACCGGTTTCGGCGCTGATGCAGAAATACGGCCGAAAGGCGGGATTTTTCCTGGGAACGGCGGGCGGCAGCATCGGGGCCGCCATCGGCGCTTACGGCCTTCTGACCAGCAGCTTTCCAATGTTCCTGCTTGGCTCGCTTTTCACCGGCATCTACATGTCCGCCCAAGGCTTCTACCGCTTCGCCGCGACCGATACGGCCTCCGATGAATTCCGGCCCAAGGCAATCTCATACGTCATGGCGGGCGGTCTCATTTCGGCGGTCATCGGCCCGCAGTTGGTGAAACTGACCGCCGATGCAATGGTGGTGACCTTTCTTGGCACCTACCTGACGGTCATCGCGATCAACGTCATCGGCTCGTTCCTGTTCCTGTTCCTCGACATCCCCAAACCGGCCCCGCCGCGACCGGACAGCCCGAAGGCACGCAGCCGGATGGAACTGCTGCGCACGCCGCGCATCGCCGTGGCGATCATCTGCGCGATGGTCTCCTATGCACTGATGAACCTCGTCATGACCTCGACACCGCTGGCGGTCGTCGGTTGCGGATTCGACAAGGCGAATGCCGCCGACATCGTCACGGCCCATGTCCTCGCCATGTTCGCCCCCTCGTTCTTTACCGGCCATCTGATCAACCGCTTCGGCGTCGAAAAGATCGTGGCCGCCGGCCTCATGATCCTTGCGGCGGCAGGCGTCGTGGGCTTGGCGGGAGTTGAGCTGGAGAATTTCTTCGTTGCCCTCGTCCTGCTCGGTATCGGCTGGAACTTCGGTTTCATCGGCGCCACGACGATGCTCGCCGGCGCTCACCACCCCGAAGAACGCGGCCGCGTGCAGGGCATGAACGACATGATCGTCTTCGGTTGCGTGACGATCGCTTCACTGGCGTCCGGTGGCTTGATGAATTGCTCGGGCGGCACGGCAATCGAGGGCTGGACAGCCGTCAACATGGCGATGGTGCCGTTCCTCGTTCTGGCCGGTGGCGCGTTGATCTGGCTCGCCCTGCGCCCGTCCGACGCCTGAACAGCGCGCCCTAAAAAGTCAAACCGATCAATTGGTTGCGGACAGTGATTCGTTCCCTGCCCTTCAACAATTCGGAGCGTCCATGGTCATTGCCTGCAAATAACCGCAATCACGACACATTTTTGCCCCATTCTTTGCGCCACAGGCCGCACTGCCCCATAATCGTCCTCACTAGGAGAAATGGGGGCACCATGCGCTTTTCGACTGCAACACTGCTCATCTTATTCATCGCGACCGGCCTGATGACGGCTGTCGGGTCCGGCACGCCGACCAAATTCACAGCGCCGGGTCAGATCCGTCTTTACTGATTTGATCAGGCCTGCCGCAAAAGTCCGCGCCACAGCAGGCCGCTTCGCCGCGAGAATTCCGATGGCTCCAATCCACCCGCGATGACGGCTTCCGGGTCGCGCTCGGCTTTCGTCAGAACCGTATCGGCGAGCCACGCGGCACGAGTTGCGGGCCGCGCCACAGCTGGCACCGC
>NZ_JBARVQ010000051.1:0-1925 GCF_049646345.1 Albidovulum sp.
ACCCATGGCGATTTCCAGATGCTTTATTACGGCCACCACGTCGGGGCTGATCAGCACAAACGCGAACGCCATCGCGGCAGCCCCTATTTCGACGACTGCGCCACCTTCTGCGAACGCTGGGATCAGGCAAGCTTCGACCCCGATTACGACACCCTGCCCCTCGACTTCTTCGCCCCCATGGTGCGGAAGGTCTTCGCCCGCACACCCTACGACCCCGCGGTCATCCGGCCGGGGGAACGGGTGCCGCTGACAGATGCAAAGGCCGCAGCGGCACGCTGACGGCCACTCTCCCGCCCGGAATCAAGGCGCGTTTGCGCGCCGCCGGGCAGCGCCCGACCGCCCCCATGGGCGGGCGCTCCTGCGCCGTCTCAATCTGAACGACCGTCCGGCGGGGCCGCACCATAAAGTGCCCAACCCAAGCGTTGCAGCGCCCACCCGCGGTCGGGCACTGCCCGGCACACGACCCCAGACGCAAGGTGGGTTTAAGCCCACCTTACCCCCGGCCCCTTCCCCTTGCCGCGCCCTTTCGCTAAGGGAAACGCAACAGAAATACGGGACGTGACCATGCCGATGGAAAAGACCTTCAACGCGGCGGAAGCCGAGGAACGCCTCTACGCCGCCTGGGAACAATCCGGAGCCTTCCGCGCCGGGGCCAATGCCTCGCGCGATGAGACCTTCTGCATCATGATCCCGCCGCCGAACGTCACCGGCTCACTTCACATGGGCCACGCCTTCAACAACACGTTGCAGGACATCCTGACCCGCTGGCACCGGATGCGGGGCTTCGACACGCTCTGGCAGCCGGGGCAGGACCATGCGGGCATCGCGACGCAAATGGTGGTCGAACGCGAGCTTGCAAAGACCAACCGCCGCCGCACGGATATGAGCCGCGATGACTTCACCGCGCTCGTCTGGGAGCAGAAGCAGAAATCCGGCAACACCATCATCGATCAGCTGAAGCGCCTCGGCGCCTCCTGCGACTGGTCGCGCAACGCCTTCACCATGTCCGGCGCCCCGAACGCGCCCAAGGGCGAAGAGGGCAACTTCCACGATGCCGTCATCAAGGTCTTCGTGGAGATGTTCGGTGAAGGGTACATCTATCGCGGCAAGCGCCTTGTGAACTGGGACCCGCATTTTGAAACCGCGATCTCCGACCTTGAGGTCGAGCAGATCGAGGTGCAGGGCCAGATGTGGCACTTCAAATACCCGCTGGCGGGGGGCGAGACCTACGAATATGTCGAGAAGGATGAGGACGGTAACGTCACCCTGCGCGAGACCCGCAACTACATCTCCATCGCGACAACGCGGCCCGAGACGATGCTCGGCGACGGCGCAGTCGCGGTCCATCCGTCGGACGAACGCTATGCGCCCATCGTCGGCAAGCTCTGCGAAATTCCAGTCGGGCCCAAGGAACACCGCCGCCTGATCCCGATCATCACCGACGAATATCCCGACCCCAGCTTCGGCTCGGGTGCTGTCAAGATCACCGGCGCGCATGACTTCAACGACTATGCGGTGGCCAAGCGCGGCAATATCCCCTGCTACCGGCTGATGGACACGAAGGCGGCGATGCGTTCGGACGGCGCGCCCTATGCCGAGGCGGCCACCATCGCCATGGCCGTCGCCAAGGGCGAAAGGACGCTGACCGAGGCCGAGACGGACGCGATCAACCTCGTTCCCGACGACCTGCGCGGCCTCGACCGCTACGAGGCGAGGAAGCGCGTGATCGACCAGATCACCTCCGAGGGGCTGGCCGTCACCGTCCTCCACAAGTCCATCGACAAGGAAACCGGCGCCGAGCACCTCGAACGCCTGCCGCTCGTCGAGCAGAACAAGATGATGCAGCCGCATGGCGACCGGTCGAAGGTGGTCATCGAGCCGATGCTGACCGACCAGTGGTTCGTCGATACCGCGAAGATCGTGGA
>NZ_JBARVQ010000052.1:0-6042 GCF_049646345.1 Albidovulum sp.
CCTGAACAGCGGCGGCGGTAAACTTTGGGAAATCCTGCAATGGAAGCATAGCTACTTCTCCTCCTCGTACCGGCGCAGCGCCTTGATCAGGGCATCGACGATCTTGTCGGTTTCATTTTCTGATAGAGTCAGTGGCGGCGAGATGATGATCACAGGACCGGCCGGCCGCACGATCACCCCTTCGTCGCGCGCAAAGGTCGCCACCATTTCGCCTTGCCCCTTGCCGGGATCGATAGGCTCGCGCGAGGCCTTGTCAGCCACCAGATCAAGCCCGACCATCAGCCCCTTTCCGCGCACCTCACCCACAAGCGACGACCAGTTGGTAATGTCCTTGAGCCCGTCCATGAGCCGCTTACCCATGCGCCCCGCATTGGCGGGCAGGTCTTCGTCTTCGACAATTTTCAAGGTGGCATTGGCGGCCGCACATCCAAGCGCATGGCCCGTGGCCGTATAGCCATGCATGATGAACCCCGTCGGGTCGATGCCCTTCTGCCAGGCTGCAAAAACACGTTCATTGATCACCGTCGCACCCAGCGGGATGTATCCTGCGGTGATACCTTTCGCGAAGCACATGATATCGGGCTTCACACCCCATCCGCGCGCGCCGAACATTGCGCCCGTGCGTCCAAACCCGGTCACAACCTCGTCCGAGATCAGCAGGATTCCGTATTTGTCCAGAACCTGACGCAGGCGGGGCCAGAAGCTTGCGGGAGGAACAATAATGCCCCCGGCCCCCTGCACCGGCTCCGCTATGAAGGCCGCGATGGTATGGGCCCCCTGATGCTGGATCAGCCGGTCGATTTGCGTGATAACCGCCTCGGACAGAGCTTCGGGGTCTTCGGAGTAGGGGTTGCGATAGGTCCAGGGGCTGTCGACCTGATAGCATCCGGGCAGAAGCGGCCCAGAGGCCGAGCGGTAGAGTGTTGAGCCGTTCACGGATGTGCCGCCGAACTGAATGCCGTGGTAGCCCTGCTTGAGCGAGATGAAACCGGTGCGTTCCGGCTCTCCCTCCAGCTTCCAGTATTGCCGGCTGAGCTTGAGCGCGGTTTCGACCGCATCCGACCCGTTGGCGGAGAAGAGCACGCGCGCCATGTTCTCTTCGGCTGTCATCTCGATGATCTTGGTGGACAACTCGATCGACGGGGGTGTCACCGTTCCGGCGAAACTTGAATAATAGCTGATATCTTCCATCTGCGCGGCTATTGCCGCCTTCACCTCGGGCCGGTTATGGCCGACATTGACATTCCACAGCCCGCCGACCCCGTCGACATAGGTCTTGCCGTCGATGTCGGTCACGTAAGACCCTTCGCCTTTGACGATGATCCGAGGGGGGCGTTGTTCGATGATCAATGGATGGGTCATCGGATGGATCTGATGACGCCCGTTGTTTTCACGAAGAAAGTTGTCGCGCGGGTTGGGAGTGTGCTGTGTTGATGTCATTGGCCTTACCTCACCGCGATGCAGACAGATTTTGTTTCGAGATACGCATCCAGCGCTGCGCGACCGTGTTCGCGGCCAAGGCCGGATTGCTTGTAGCCGCCAAAGGGCATGTTCGCGTCGGGCACATTGTGAGAATTCACCCAGACCGTGCCAGCCTGAAGCTGCGGCACATAGCGATGCATTGTGTTCAGGTTGGTCGTCCAGAGCGACGCGCCAAGGCCGTAACGCGTATCGTTCGCCATACGGATCGCGTCGTCC
The DNA here is from genome assembly GCF_049646345.1 of Albidovulum sp. Taxonomy (GTDB): domain Bacteria; phylum Pseudomonadota; class Alphaproteobacteria; order Rhodobacterales; family Rhodobacteraceae; genus Albidovulum. Next base: position 1,699 of record NZ_JBARVQ010000052.1, read on the forward strand.
GGATCGTCAAACGGCGTGATAGTGAAGACAGGGCCAAAAACCTCGTCCTGCATGATCTTCATATCTTGCCGGACATCGGTGAAAATTTGCGGGTGGACAAAGAACCCATCGCCCGCATAGGCGTCCCCGCTCAGCAGCGGCGTTGCCCCCTCTTCGACACCACCCGCGATGCACGCAGAAACATGCGCCTGATGCTTGGCGGACACCATCGGGTTGATTGCGTTGGCAGGATCAAGCCCGGAGCCGACAGACAGCGCGCCCACCACGTCGGCCAGGACCTCGCACACCCGGTCATAGATGCCGCGTTGCGCATAGATGCGGGTGCCCGCACAGCAGGTCTGGCCCGAGTTGAACAACACGCCAATCCGGGCCGCTTCGGCAAGCTGATCGAGATCCATGTCATCGAACATCACCATCGGGGCCTTGCCGCCCAGTTCCAGCGTCACCCGCTTCATGTCCTGCATTGCCTGTATACCGATGATTTTGCCCACCTCGGTCGAACCGGTAAAGGTCAGCTTGTTGACGCCGGGATGGGCAGTCAGCGCAGCACCTGCCTCGGCTCCGGTTCCTGACACGACATTGACGACTCCGGGCGGCAGGCCCGCTTCAAGGCACAACTCACCCAAGCGAAGCGATGTGAGCGGCGTTTCCTCGGCGGGCTTCAGAACCACCGTATTACCGCAGGCCAAAGCGGGGGCGATTTTCCAGATCGCCATATTCAGCGGGAAATTCCAGGGCGTGATCGCCCCAACCACGCCGACAGGCTCCTTGCGCGTATAGGCCTGGTATTTTGCGCCCGGCGGCACCGCGATCGACACATCAATTGTCGAGCCTTCGATCTTGGTCGACCAGCCCGCCATGTAACGCAGATAGTTGGACGAGTTCCCTACCTCGACCAATCGCGACAGCATCACCGACTTGCCGTTGTTCAACGTCTCAAGTTGCGCCAGCTCTTCGCCGTTGGCCTCGATCAGGTCGGCCAACCGTAGCAATACACGCTGGCGTTCCACCGGCCGCATCCGGCTCCAGTCGCCTTCCAGTGCCCCCTGCGCGGCCTTCACGGCAAGATCAATCTCCGCTGCGCCACCCCTTGGTACTTTGGCAAGTTTCTTTCCCGTCGCAGGATTAAAAACATCCATCGTCCGACCATCCGCGGCAGCGGTTGAAGATGCCCCCAGAAGCAACTTTGCGGGCGAATCAAGATAGTCCGTGACCGCCGGAAGGATTTCCGAGACGGGACTATCAGAACGGGCTACATTCATGTTTTTCAACCTTTTTCTTTTCCAGCTTCGCCCCTTCATCGCATCAGCGGCGCGAAACGTCTTGACTTACTTTACATATAAAATTATCCATTTCCATATATTTTTTGAGGAGGCGAAAATGGCGGAGCGTTCATTTGCCAAGGAAGTGGAGCATCTCAGGCTTGGAGATGGGGACGTCTTTCGAGGCGAAGGAATCCTTGCGATCACCAAGGCGCTGTTGCAGTCCGGCATCTCCTATGTGGGCGGGTATCAGGGTTCCCCGATCTCGCACCTCATGGACGTTCTCGCCGATGCGAATGACATCCTCGATGATCTCGGCGTGAACTTCCAAAGCTCTGCAAACGAAGCCACTGCAGGCGCGATGTTGTCAGCCTCGGTCATGTATCCCCTGCGCGGTGCGGTGGCCTGGAAATCCACAGTCGGCACCAATGTCGCATCAGATGCGCTTGCCAACCTAGCCTCAGGCGGGGTCAAGGGCGGGGCCATGGTGATCGTGGGCGAGGATTATGGCGAAGGCTCCTCGATCATGCAGGAACGCACCCATGCCTTCGCGATGAAATCGCAGATGTGGCTTTTGGATCCACGCCCGGATCAGGAATGCATGGTCGGACTGATCGAGAAGGGGTTTGAGCTTTCCGAGGCATCCAACACGCCCGTTTTGCTTCAGGTGCGTGTCAGGTCCTGCCACATGACGGGGGAGTTCGTCTGCAAGGACAATGTGCGCCCGGACTTCACCCTGAAGGACGCCCTGAACAGCCCCAAGCGTGACCTGGATCGGATCGTCCTGCCGCCCGCAGCCTATGAACACGAGGTCGAAAAGATCGAGCGGCGCCTGCCTGCGGCCATCGACTTTGTGACGAAAAACAAGCTGAACGAATTCTTCGGGCCGACAGGCAAGGACAAGACCGGGAAAACCGGTCTGATTGTTCAGGGCGGCATGTATAACAGCACCATTCGGGCGCTTCAGTTTCTTGGCCTCAGCGATGCCTATGGCAACACCAAACTGCCGATCTACGTGATGAATGTCTGTTACCCGACGATCACCAGCGAGGTTGAGGTCTTTTGCGAGGGGCTGGATGCAGTTCTGGTTGTCGAGGAAGGCCAGCCAGAGTTCATCGAACAAGCCATCACGACAAGCATCGCGCGACTAAAGAAGCCCACGGAATTACACGGTAAGAAGTACCTTCCAATGGCTGGCGACTATACGGTTGTGGCCCTCACGAAAGGTATCGGGCAGTTCCTGGAGGACTATGAGGGAAATCTTCTGGGAAACCGTGCTCCGACTCCGGACTCGGTTCCGATATTGACCAATCCGGCTGTTGCCAAACTCAAGGACGTGGTCCCGCCACGCCCGCCGGGGCTTTGCACCGGATGCCCGGAACGGCCAATTTTCACTGCGATGAAACTGGTCTTCGAAGAACTTGGAGAGCATCACGTCTCGGCCGATATCGGTTGCCACCTGTTCTCGATCCTGCCGCCCTTCAATATAGGTGCGACAACAATGGGCTATGGGCTCGGCGCTGCCTCGTCAGCTGCCTTTAACGTTAAGGGCGCCAAACGCTCGATCTCGATTATGGGGGACGGCGGATTCTGGCACAACGGGCTGACAAGCGGCATTGGGCATGCGGTCTTCAACAAGCATGACGGCGTGTTCTTGATCATCGACAACTTCTACTCCTCGGCCACGGGCGGGCAGGACATCCTGTCATCCCGCGCCTTCAACAAGCGGCGAACCACCAACAATTCGATCGTCGATGCCGTGAAAGGTGTTGGTGCCAAATGGGTGCGTCAGATCGACCGGACCTATGATGTAAACCAGATGCGCGGCGTTCTCATGGAGGCCCTCACGACAGACGCCGAAGGCCCAAAGATCATCGTCGCGTCCTCCGAATGTATGCTGAACAAGCAACGGCGCGTCAAACCGCAGGTCGCGAAGGCGCTGAAGGCCGGCAAACGAACCGTTAAAGAGCGCTTTGGCGTCGACGAAGATGTCTGCACCGGCGATCACGCCTGTATCCGGCTGTCTGGCTGCCCCTCTCTTTCGGTCAAGGAATTGGACGACCCCCTGCGCGACGACCCCGTCGCCTCAATTGACACAACATGTGTTGCTTGCGGCAATTGCGGAGAGGTGGCGGATGCGGCTGTGCTTTGCCCTTCGTTCTACCGCGCCGAGGTCATCCACAACCCAACCGCCTGGGACAAGCTCAAGTCCGGCTTCACCCTGCCCGCAATCACCTATCTGCAAAACCGACGCGCGCGGCGCGTAGTCAGCTTTGAGGAGGCCGCACGTTGAAGGACGATACCGTAAAGCTGCCATTGGGGGCAGAAGGGGACGCGACAGAACGCCCCCTGTCCATCGCCATCGTCGCCATGGGCGGACAGGGTGGCGGCGTGCTGACCAACTGGATCGTGGAATTGGCGGAAGGTCAGGGGTGGATTGCACAATCGACCTCAGTGCCCGGAGTTGCACAGCGCACCGGCGCGACGATCTACTACGTCGAGATGATGAAACCGGGCAAGGACGGCCAAAAACCCGTGCTGGCACAAATGCCGACACCTGGCGACGTCGATGTCGTCATAGCGGCAGAATACATGGAAGCTGGCCGCTCGATCTTGCGCGGAATCGTCACGCCGGACCGAACCACACTTATCGCCTCTGACCACCGATCCCTGTCCACGATAGAGAAAATGGCGCCGGGCGAAGGTATCGCTGACAGCGGGGCGGTATCGGATGCGATCGGCATCGTTGCCAAGCGCCGGATCGTCTTCGATATGAACCGCATGGCCGTCGAAAACAGGTCTGTCATTTCCTCGGCCCTCTTTGGAAGCCTCTCAGCCTCGGGCGCATTGCCCTTCCCGCGCGAGGACTATCACGCCGTCATCCAGAAAAGTGGCAAAGGTGTCGAGGCCAGCATTCGCACCTTTGACGCTGCCGCGGCCCAGGTCGAAGCTGGCGAGAAAGGCGAAGCTCCGGGGCCGTTGAAACAGAGCGACACAACGCCTGCCGCCCTGCCACAGGCACTTGCCAACCCCCGTGCCAACACGCTTTTGCAACGTCTCCGCACGGAACTGCCGGCTGAGG
>NZ_JBARVQ010000053.1:0-3610 GCF_049646345.1 Albidovulum sp.
CCGCCGAGCCCTTCCACGGGTTCGACGCGCCGGTATCCAGCCGTTCGTTGTTCAGCAGGATACGCCCGGTTTCCTCAAGCGCGGGCGGCACCACCATGACGGTGGGCTTGGTGCCGAGCAACCGCCCCTGATCGCCGCGCAGCGTCATCATCGACGCGCGGGCGGCGGCATAGTTGGCGGCGGTGAGCGGGGCCTGGCTGGCGAAGGCGAGTTGCCAGAGGCCGAAGCCCGCATTGACCCGCGCGCGGATGCCGTAAAGGTATTCGTCCGTCATGAAGACGTGACTGTCATTCGACCGCGTGAGGCTTTCGAATTCGTACTTCTCGCGCTCCTGCCAGATGATCGGCCGGATTGCCCGTGAAGTGTCGAAGAGATACCAGGTCGGATCGGTCCCGGCCTGCATGTTGCTGACCGTGACCGCGTTGCCCTGGGCATCGACGCTCGGGTGGCCCGTGTCGAAGAAGTTCTGGCCGTCATAGCAGAGCGTGGCAAAGCCGGTGGCGATCAGCGGGAAGATCAGTTCGTCGGGATGCTGGCGGGCATTGTGCCCCATCTCAGCGAACATCGGCTTGAAGATGCCGAGCCGGTCATCCGCAAAGTCCTCGCGCCTGACCGAGACGGTGCTTTCGAACTTGCGGTTGACGATGGAGAAGGAATGCGCCGTGAGGTCCTTCACCACCCGGTCGCCGCCGAGCCATTCGCGCAGCTGCGGGAACTGGCCGAGCCAGCCATAAGTCTCGTCCCGTGCCGAGGACGGGATGGTCATTGCGATCTTGTCGTAGAAGACCGGGGTCTTGTCGTAGGCGTCGGTATAGACCGATTTGAAGCCCTTGAAGGGGCGTCGAGCGCGGCGGAATTGAGGATCATGGTCGGGGTTCCCTAGGTTGCGGTGTCGGTGGGAGACGCCCCGGGCAGAGGACGCCGAGGTCGAGAAAGAGTTTCTTGCGCTGGCTGACGGTGCGCGTATGGCAGCCCGTCGCCTCGGCGATGCGGGCCAGAGACCAGCCCGCCGCAAGCCGGGTGAAGATCGTCCAGGCAAGCCGCGCCGATTGCGCGGCGGGGCCTTTGGGAATGTTGACGCGTCCCGCGCCGAACCGCGCGCGCATCCAGTCATCGGCCTGACCGAGCGGTCCCGGACGGGCCGTGTCCGGTACGGTCGCCCGGACGCAATACTCGCGCCCGCCATGCGCCATGAGGAAGGCGCGCAGCACGTGCGGCCCCAGATCGCGTTCCATGTCGCGCAGGGTGCCCGGCATCGCCGGCAGGCCGATGCGGTTGCACTCGGCGCAGGTCGGGAAAAGAAGGTGCGGGGTCGGGTCGTTTGACATGGCCAAAAGCTATGTCACCCCTGAACTCCGTTCGCCCTAGAAGACTTTCAGGGGGGTATTCGCACCCGGAAGGTCGGGACCCCTTCGCAGACACTCTTCGCCTGGCTGGCCGCTTTGCTCGGGTGCGGCGCGTGGAGGGGCGGTACTCCCTCGCGGTCTAGGCCGGTGCCCTGGCTCACGCGCCCCAAAAAGCTACCAGAGCGTCTCCGGAGGGGCAACCGGGCGCGGCTCTGCCACGGAACGGCGTCTGACAGCGCCGTTAAATACCCATTAAATGCCCGTCTCGGGATTTCAGGTGGGGTGAGGCCCGAAAGGCGGAAAGGCTGCTCCACGGCCCGCTCAGCGCGTCGGCGCGTCCAGCGGCAATTTCAGGGGCGGAATCACCTGTCTCCGTCTCTTGTCTGTGTCTCTTGTCTGCGTATGCGTCTCCCTCTCTGTCTCTGTCTGGGAACGAAAGTGGAGCATGTGCTATGGGAAGCCCTATCGATAGAACTATCCGGCGCTCCGTAGCTGGCGTCCGGAGCGGTCGCGACAGATGCGAATGGGGCGGCACTTTCGCACCGCCCCGTCACTGCCCGCCGTTTCTGCCCGACCTATGCCGCCTTGCGCGCCTTCATCGACTTCAGCGCAGTGATCACCTTCGGCGCGGCATCCGCCTTCAGGAAGCGCAGGCTGGACACTTTGAAGCACCGCTCCAGCCATTTGTTGAGCTGATCCTCGCCTTCGTACACCCCGTCGGTGTATTCCGACCAGAGCGCGCGGATCAATTCGATCTGAGCGAAGGACGCCATGCCCGGCCGCTGACCGTAGGACGGCCCACGGCCCCCGAGCGGCTTGAAGCCCATCCATTCGAAGAAGCCCATCATCGTCTCGAAGCCCTCGCGGTCGAGGTCTTTCGACGTGGTGACACGGGCAAGGTGCGCGAGGGCGCGGCGATAGTCGTCGTCGCCGATCCCGAGCTTGCCCTTGGCGACATGAAGAAGCTTCACCTGGTTGGCACTGATCGTCATGCGATCCTCCTGTCCTGGTTGGTGGAAATGCCGTCTTCGACGCTCCTGGCGAAGACAGGCCCGAGCTTCTCGCCGAGCGCCGTGATCGCGGCCCCTTCCTTCTCCACGGCCGCGTCGAAACCGCGACCGCTCATCTTCAGAAGCGCGAGCAGGCTGACATCGTCCTGAAGGTCCGCCGCCAGCGCGTCATGCACCGCGCCGCAGATGTCGCGCGCCTCTTCCAGGAGACCCGCCGCCCGGACACTGGCCTGCTACATCGCCTCAACCTCGTCAGCCGTCAGGCTGACCGTGTAAATCCGTTCGCTACCCATCCCCATCACTGCACCTTCCCTTGGATTTCGTGAAGCTGCGCCCCGGCGAAGATCACCCAAAGCCGCTCCGAGCATTCATGCGCGAAATGCGAACCGACCTCCAAAGCCGTCGCCACCTTGTCCAGGTCATCGGCGGCGGCGGGATGCTCGGTCGCGACTTGCCGAATGATTGCGGTCAGCCCCGCAACCTCGCTCGGAAACTGCGCAAGCGCACGCGCGCGCATCCGGCTTTCCTCAACCTCGCCAGCCGTGATGGTGGCCGCGATATGCACCTTGCGGTCCGCGGTACTCATGCGTCACCCCCGGAGAACTTAATGGCACCCCGAAGGTGGGCCAGCGTCACCGTCCCGCCATCGGCGAGAAGCACCGCCTGGCGAGCGGCAACGTCCATTGAACGAAAGTTGCCGCGCCGCTCCCCGTGTGCCGCCAACTCCGCCTGCAAAGCGTCGTCGTTAGGAAACCGACCGGCGGCAAAGGCCGTGCATTCTGCCTTCGTCGGTCGCGGCAACGGCATATTGTGCGTCACCCGATCAAGGAGCGGCTGGAACAACGCCTTGCGGACGACGCCCCCCTTGCCCAGAAACGTTGCATTACCCACGAGGATGCACCCGAATGCAGGCGCATGAGGATTTCCGGCGCGTGCTGCGTCGCCCCTGTCCCAGATGCCGCGCACGGCTTCCAACAGACGCGGCACCAGACCCTGTGCCTCATCAATGATCAGAAGCACGGGCTTGGGTGACGCGCCGAAAGGATAGCCGCGCAGGAGCGCCCAAACGCTTTCCTCTGCGTCAGCCATGGACCCGTTTTCATGACCGTACTGACCGAGAACAGCGCGAAGGAAGGCATTGATATTGCCTTCGATGGCCGGGGTTGCAGTCACGCGAACCACGACGACAGAGGTGGTCCTGCTTTTCCGACCAGTTTGCAGCCTTGTTAAGATGGATCAGGGGTTCATTTAGGC
>NZ_JBARVQ010000054.1:0-5156 GCF_049646345.1 Albidovulum sp.
AGAAAACCATGTCGGTCCGAATCAACGGTTTGGACACACATTACATGTATCGTGACGTCGTGGACGTCGTGGAACAGGCCGGCGAACGTCTCGACCTGATCATGATCCCCAAGGTCGGAACCGCCGCCGATGTCTATGCCGTCGACATGATGGTGACCCAGATTGAGGATGCGAAAGGCTATAAGAAACGGATCGGTTTCGAACATATCATCGAGACCGCTCTTGGCATGCAGAACGTGACCGAGATTGCCGGTGCGTCGAAGCGGAACGAATCGCTCCATTTCGGTGTTGCCGACTATGCCGCCTCAACCCGTGCGCGCACCACGATCATCGGCGGTGTGAACCCGGATTACTCCGTCCTGACCGACCCACTGGCGGATGACACCCGCGCCACCCATTGGGGCGATATGTGGCACTATGCGCTGGCCCGCATGGTCGTCGCCGCCCGCGCCAACGGGCTGCGCCCGATCGACGGTCCCTTCGGCGATTTCCAGGACCCCGAGGGCTACAAGGCCGCCGCCAAACGCGCCGCCGTTCTCGGCTGCGAAGGCAAATGGGCGATCCACCCGAGCCAGGTCACGCTTGCCAATGAGGTGATGAGCCCGTCCGCGGCCGAGGTCACCAAGGCCCAGCGCATCCTGAAAGCGATGGAAGAGGCCGCGGCCGCCGGCAAGGGTGCCGTGTCGCTCGATGGTCGTCTGATCGACTACGCCTCGATCCGTCAGGCCGAGGTGCTGGTCACCAAGGCCAAGCAGATCGCGACCGCCTGACCCATGGCAGGGCTGCGCGACACCGCGAAAGAGCTGTTTCAGACCGCCCGCAGGGCGGCCGATCCGGCCCTTGCGCTGCGCGCGGCCCTCTCCGAAAACCCCCTGCCCCGCCCCGATCCGGGCGGGGTTTATCATGTTGTTTCCATTGGCAAAGCCGCCATTCCGATGGCCGAGGAGCTGCTGCGCAATCTGGGGGATGTCGCCCCCGATGCCCTTGTGATCACCAACTACGAAAACGCCCGGAACCTGCCCGGCGCAACGGTGATGGCCTCGGGCCATCCGGTACCGGATGAGAACGGCGCGAAAGCGGTGGCGGAGGTCATCCGGCGGCTGGCCACGGCGACCGAATCCGACCGCGTGATCGCCCTCATTTCCGGCGGTGGCTCTGCCCTCTTGCCCGCTCCGGCCGAGGGGTTGACGCTGGAGGACAAGGCCGAGGTCAACCGGCTTCTCCTCGCGCACGGGTTCGAGATCACCGAAATCAATCTGATCCGCCAGCAGATCTCAAAGCTGAAGGGCGGCGGGTTGCTGCGCCATGCCGCCCCCGCACCGGTTTCCGCCTATATCCTGTCGGACGTGATCGGCGACGACCTGCGCGTCATCGCCTCGGGCCCGACCGTCGCCCCCATCGGCACGGCGGCAGAGGCAAAGGCGCTGCTGACAGAGCGCGGCATCTGGGGTCGCCTGCCCGCCCCGGTCCAAGCCCATCTCAATGCGGCCAAGGCGCAACCCCCTTTGCCGCAAGCAAAAAACATCCTGATCGGTTCGAACCGCAAAAGCCTTAATGCCGTCGCCAAGGCCGCCGGGGCGAATGCCCGGATCGTCAGCGACCACCTTACCGGCGATGTCGCCGAGGCCGCGGAAGCGGTGATCGCCGCCGCCGGTACGGCCCCGAAAGACCGCCCCGCCTGCCTGATCTTCGGCGGCGAAACCACGGTGGTCCTGCAGGGCGACGGTCTGGGCGGACGCAATCAGGAACTCACCTTGCGCGTCGCCCTTGCGATGCCCGACCTGGACCGCGACTGGGTGTTTCTTTCGGGCGGTACCGACGGCCGCGACGGGCCGACCGATGCGGCGGGGGGCATTGTCGATGCCGGAACTGCGGAGCGCATCCGCGCCGCCGGGCAGAACCCTGAGGCGCTTCTCGCCAACAATGACAGCCATGCGGCCCTGAACGCAGCGGGCGACCTGCTGATCACTGGTGCCACCGGCACCAATGTCGCCGATGTGCAGATTCTGATGCTGGCTTGAACCTCAGCCCGCCCCCATCACCGCTTCCTCACGGGCGATGGACCAGTCGATAAGCCGCCGCCAGAGGGTTTCCACCAGAGCAGGATCGAGCCCTTCGGCCATGGCCCGCGCGCGCACCTTCGCCACCACATCCTCCACCCGGTCGTCGATCCGGGCAGGCAGGCCAAGGGCGGGCTTCAACTCGGACGCGCGGTCGATATAACTCGTCCGTTCCACCAGCAATTCGATGAGCGCCGCGTCGATCCGGTCGATCTCGGCCCTCACTTCGGCCATGGTCGCGCAGTCCGCAGGTTTCATCGCTTACTCCGTTGGTTTGACGCGCCTCTTACAGCGCCGGGCGTGGCTTCACAATGCGGCCGCTTGTCCATCAGAAAGACGCGCGCCCCGTCGTCCAGGCGAACCAGAGAGCAATCACCGCAAGCAGCGCCGAAAGGGTCCGGCGGACGATACGGCTGCGGCGTGGATCGTCGAGAACATGCCGGGCAAGCCCCGCAAGCACCACGATCGCAACATGAATTGCCGTCGCGACCGCCACATAGATCATTGACAACGTTAACGTTTCCGTCAGCGCATCCCCGGTTGGATTGGTGAAGGCAGGCAGGACGGCGATATAGAAAACCGCCGCCTTGGGGTTGAGAAGGTTGGTGATCAGGCCGCGCCGGAAATAGCGCAGCATGCGCGCGCCGAAGGGCATCTTGTCGACCCCGTCGCCACCATCGCGCCAGCCGTCCCAGGCGAGCCAGAGAAGATAGAAGACGCCGCCCCAGCGCAATGCTTCATAGAGAAAGGGGGACGCCGTCACCAAGGCCGCCACCCCAAGGGCCGCCGCGACGCCGACAATGGCCAGTCCCAGCGCCACGCCCGCCACCGCGGCAAAGCCCGGTCGCCGCCCTTCGGTCGCGGCGACAATGGCAAGCCAGGCCATGTTCGGCCCCGGCGTGAGTTCAATCACCGCCGATGTCAGGATGAATGCCGCAAGCGTTTCAAGGGCCAGACCGTTCATCGCCGGGCTAGACCCATTTGGCGAGCGGCGGCAGGCTCATCAGCACCGCATTGGCGTCGTGCCCGGTTTCCAGCCCGAACTTGGTGCCTCGATCGTAGACGAGGTTGTATTCGGCATAGAGCCCACGATGGATGAGTTGGGTGTCGCGGTCGGCGTCGCTCCACTCCGTTGGAAGGTGGCGTTCGACAAGCGGGCGGAAGGCGGGCAGGAAGGCGCTGCCCACGGCCTGCGTAAAGGCGAAATCTGCCGCCCAGTCGCCAGTGTTCAAATCGTCATAGAAGATGCCGCCGACCCCACGCGCCCGTCCCCGATGCGGCACGAAGAAATACTCATCCGCCCAGGATTTGAAGCGGGTGTAATAGCCCGGATCATGGGCATCGCAGGCGGCTGCCAGCGTGGCGTGGAAATGGGTCGTGTCCTCATCATATTCGATACAGGGATTGAGGTCGGCGCCGCCGCCGAACCACCAGGCATGCGGCGTCCAGAACATGCGGGTGTTCATGTGGACGGCCGGGCAATGCGGGTTCTGCATATGGGCGACAAGGCTGATACCCGAGGCCCAGAACCGCGGATCCTTGTCCATGCCCGGCACGCCCCGCGCCGCCATTGCCGCCTGTGCCCGCGCACCAAGCGTGCCATGAACGGTGGAGACATTCACACCCACCTTCTCAAAAACTTGGCCGCCGCGCATCACGCTCATGATGCCGCCGCCCGCATCCTCGCCATTCTGCCCGTCGCGGCGGGTCCGGCTGACCTCGAACCGGCCCGGCGCGTTCTTAGCCGAAGCACCCGAGACAGCGCCGTCCTCCAGCTCTTCGAAGGATGCGACAATCTGATCCCGCAGGCTGCGGAACCAGTCCGATGCCTGTTTCTTTTCCGCCTCGAATGCGCCGCCCATACCCCGTTTTCCCTTCAGACCATCATTCTTGGCCTAGCACCTTTACCAATCCCCCGGCCAGAATGACATATCCGCGCAGCGACACGACTGTGATTTGGCGCAGGCCGGTAATGCGTTATGATCGCACCCGTAACCATTGCCCGAGGTCGCTATGCCCCGCTTTCTTGTCCCCCTGATAGTACTCGCCGTAACAGCATGCGAACAGGATCCGGCCACTCGCTGTGCCGGGCCGCAGACGCGCGAGCTTCGTACGGTTGAAACCCTGATCGCCGACAGCCGCTCTGCGCTGGATCGTGGCTATCGCATGGAACGGGCGGAGAGTGGCGCGCGGGTCAATTTCTGCCTCGGCGGGGCGCGGTCGAATGTGGGGCTCAGCTATTGTACCGATCCCGGCGCGGCTCGCCGCGCCGTGGCCATTGATACCGAAGCCGAAAAGCGCAAGCTTGCATCGCTGGAGGCACGGCGCGATACCCTTATGGCGCGGATCGATGCCTGTGGCCGAGAGTAGGAGAAGCCTGATGCGTTTTGCTGCCCCTCTCGCCCTCACATTGATCCTGGCCGCCTGCGGCACACCGCAGGAACGCTGCATCCGCTCGGCCACGCAGGAAGCACGTATCCTCGACAGGCTGATTGCCGAAACCGAGGCCAATCTGGCGCGCGGTTATGCCTTTGAAAGCCGCGAGGTCGTACGTCATGTCTGGACAGTCTGCGACGACCATATCCGGCGGGACCGTCACCGCGTCCGGCCTATGTGCTTTGAACCAGAGGTCCGCACAGTAAAACGCCCACTGGCCATCGACCCGCAGGTCGAGGCCCGCAAACTCGACGGATTAAAAGAGCGCCGCGCCGCCCTTGCCCGGCGTGCGACGGGTGACATCGCCCGGTGCCGGGCACAGTTTCCCGAAGGTTAGGGCGTTTCAGGTTTCGGTTAGAACCACACGCATCCGAAATCGGAGCCCACGTAAACCCGAAACGCTTTAGTAGGCGGGCACCTGAACCGGGTCGAGCAATCCCCGCCCGCCATCGACGGTCAGGATTTGCCCGGTCACGAACCCCGCGCCATCCGAGGCCAGAAACTGTGCGGCATTGGCCAGTTCGGACGGTGAGCCGATGAAGCCCATCGGCGTGCCGTCGGTGATCGCACCGCGCCAGTCCGGGTTTTCTCTGAGGCTGGCTTGCAGGCTCGCGCTCATCACGCTGGCGATTGCGATACCGTTGACGCGGATGCGTTCGG
>NZ_JBARVQ010000055.1:0-2643 GCF_049646345.1 Albidovulum sp.
ATCTGGGATTGTTCATGCGGCCCGGGCGGATGCCCTATTCCTTTTCCATCGTGCATTGCAGCGGATGCTGGTGGCGGCGGGCGAAATCCATCACCTGCGCCACCTTGGTCTCGGCCACTTCGAACGAAAAGACGCCGACCACCGCCAGCCCCTTCTTGTGCACGGTCAGCATAATCTCGAACGCCTGACTGTGATTGAGGCCAAAGAACCGTTCCAGCACATGGACGACGAATTCCATCGGCGTATAATCGTCGTTCAGAATCAACACCTTGTAGAGTGGCGGCCGCTGCGTCTTGGGCCGCGTCTTGGTGATGACCGAGGCATCCGGGTCATTGTCGTCTTTGCGATCCGACATGATGATGGGATACAAGGTCAAAGGGCACTCCTGATGGCGCGACGGATTCGGCCGCATTTCGGTTCCGGTCCCCAATATAACCCCTGTGGCGTCCGATGAAAGTGGTGCGATACTGCGGATTGCTTCGAATCCCATGAATCGGGACAGTAGCGGCATGGGAACGCCATGCACGAACTGACCACAATTGCCTTCGATGCCGACGATACACTCTGGCACAATGAGCGATTTTTCCGCCTGACGCAGGACCGGTTTGCCGGGCTCTTGGCCGAATTTGCCGCCCCCGATCACCTCGCCGACCGGTTGCTGGCAGCGGAACGGCGCAATCTGGGGCATTACGGATTTGGCGTGAAGGGCTTTACGCTCTCGATGATCGAAACCGCGATCGAAGTGACCGAGGACCGGGTCCCGGCGCGGGTGATCCGCGAGCTGATCGAGGCGGGGCAAGACATGCTGGCCCATCCGATCGAGCTTTTGCCGCATGCAATGGAAACGGTCAGCGCGCTGAAGGGCCACTACCGGCTGTTGCTGATCACAAAGGGCGATCTTCTGGATCAGGAGCGCAAACTGGCGCAGTCCGGGCTTGGCGATTTCTTCGACGGGGTCGAGGTCGTGTCGGACAAGACGGCACCGGTTTATGCCGCGCTCTTTTCCCGGCACGGTCTGGTGCCAGACCGGACGATGATGGTCGGAAATTCCCTGAAATCGGACGTGCTGCCGGTGCTCGACCTCGGCGGGTGGGGCGTGCATGTGCCGCATGACCTGACCTGGGCGCTTGAGCACGACACCGCGCCAACCCATCACCCCCGGTTTCACGAAATCGCCGATCTGGCCGGTTTGGCACCTTTGTTGCGGCAGCCAGGCAACAGGGATCATGGCGCATATGGTGGTTCGGCGGCCGGGGACGACTAAATGCGCCGCGCACAAACCGCCTGCGGGGCGGTTGACAGGCCATCGGAAGAACAGCCGCAAACATATTGAAACAAGGCTGTTTTCGTACAGCCGGGCCTGTGTTATCGTGACCCAAATCAATGAAGCTTCGGCGCTAATGATCGAAGCATGAGGCAGTTTATAGGTGAGACAGGTGCTTGCTTGTCCGTGGCAGTGCGTTCATCGCACCCGTATTCTCGTGGCGTTCGCGCTTGCGTTTTTCCTAGCTCCGATTCTGGCGCTTGCAGCGCCCTATGCGGATTACGTCATCGACGCCCGCACAGGTCAGGTCCTGCATCAGGAGAATGCCAATACAAGGTTGCATCCCGCATCCCTGACCAAGATGATGACGCTCTACATTGCGTTCGAAGCCATCGAACACGGTGAGATTTCGCTCGACAGCAAGGTCACGATCTCCAAACACGCCGCATCACAACCGCCGTCGAAACTTGGGTTGCGCCCAGGTCAGACGATTGCCCTGCGCTATTTGATCCGGGCCGCAGCGATCAAATCGGCCAACGATGCCGCCACCGCCATCGGCGAGGCCATCGAAGGGTCGGAACCCGCCTTTGCCCGCCGCATGAACCGCACTGCCAAGGCGCTGGGTATGACGCGCACGAATTTCGTGAACGCGAACGGTCTGACCGCAAAGGGTCACCTGTCCACGGCGCATGACATGACCATGCTGGGCCGGCATGTGTTCTACGACTACCCGCAATACTATAACCTCTTCTCGCGTACGACAGCGGATGCGGGGGTGGCGCGGGTCGCCCATACCAATCGGCGCTTTCTGGGTTCCTACAAGGGGGCAGACGGTATCAAGACCGGCTACACCTCGGCCGCGGGGTTCAACCTGACCGCGTCCGCCCAGCGCGGCAACAAACGTGTCATCGCCACCGTTTTTGGCGGAAAATCGACGGCCACGCGCAATGCCCGTGTGGCCGAACTGATGGATCTGGGCTTTGCCAAATCGCCCCGACGCGCTGCCGTGCAGAAACCGGGGCGACCACCCTATCTTGGTGGTGGTGCGGATGAGGATCCAGCCTTTGTCGTGGCCGAGGCCGCCTCGGGCAGCAAGACGCTGCCAGCGGGCAAGACGATTCGCCTGAACACGGCCGTGAAGGTCAGCCTGTTCCCGAAACGCCGCCCGATTCCGGGGGCTGAACCTCCCGCTGAGGAAACGGCACCGGCGGAAGACCTGTTGATCGCCATGCAGGACACGATCGACGATGTCCTGAGCGAGGCACAGGCCAAGCCCGCCGCAGAGACGCCGCAGGAACCCGAAGTGGCTGCCGATGCAGCGATCGAGGTTGCCGCCGAGCCCGAACCTGACGCGGCCCCCGCCCCTGAACCCGTCGAAG
>NZ_JBARVQ010000056.1:0-5310 GCF_049646345.1 Albidovulum sp.
ACTATCTGGTGACCGAAACCCTGCCCGAGATTGCGGGCCTTGGCTTTGAACTGCCGCAGATCAACGACAATGAAACCGGCTGTTATGCGCGCCAGGAAGGGCAGGGCCTTCTGCTTGGCGCTTATGAACACACTTGCATCCATTGGGCCAAGGACGGCACGCCGCCGGATTTCGGGCATGAGCTTTTGCCCGACGACCTCTCGCGGATGGAGTGGAATTTCGGTAAATCGGTTGAGATCATGCCCTGCCTTGGTGAAGCCGGGGTCAAGCGGGTGATCAACGGGCCGATGATCTTTTCGCCCGACCTCGGCCCCCTGATCGGGCCGCATCCCTCCTTGCGCAACTACATCTGCGCCAATGGCGTGATGGCGGGTTTCAATCAGGGCGCGGGCATCGGCCGGGTTCTGGCCGAATGGATCATCGGCGGCGAGCCCGAGATCGACATGTCGCATTGGGATGTCGCCCGTTTCGGAGATTGGGCGAGCCAAAGCTATACCGAGGCGATGACCCGGTATTTCTACGAAAACCGTTCCGAAAAGGTCTTTCCTTATCAAAGCTTCGATGCCGCCCGCCCGCTGGCGATGTCACCGGTCCATGACCGTCTGGCCAAGGCGGGTGCGGTCTTTGGCACCGGCTTCGGGCGTGAGCATGCGACATGGTTCGCACCCAAAGGCACCGCGCCGAAAGACAGCCTGACCTACCGCCAGCCGAACTGGTGGGGGCCGGTCGCTGATGAAGGGCGGCATGTGCGCGCGGCGGTCGGGCTTTACGAATTCTCCGACATGGCGAAATTCGAGGTTTCGGGCCCGAATGCCGCCCGCTGGCTTGACCGGATCATGGCCAACCGCCTGCCGAAGCCGGGGCGGTTGTGCCTGTCGCCGATGCTGTCCGAAAAGGGCCGGGTGATCGGCGATTTCACCGTCTCAAACCTTGGCGACCGTTATCTGCTGATCGGCACCTATGCGCGGCAACTGGTCTATATGCGGCATTTCGCCGGATACCTGCCCGCCGAGGGGGTCACGCTTGCGAACCGCTCGGATGACCTTGCCGGCCTCTCCATCGCCGGACCAAAGGCGCAGGCGCTGATCGCGGGCCTTGCCGATGGCCCGATGGACAGTGCGGCCTTCCGCTTCATGGATGCGCGGCCCCTTACGCTTGCCGGGGTCGAAAATGTCACGGTTTTGCGCGTCTCTTATACCGGCGAGACGGGGTATGAGATGTATCTGCCCGCCGCCGATCAGCCGCGGCTTTTCGATGCGCTGAGGCAGGAAGGGGCGGCGCATGGGCTGGCTCTGGTCGGGCTGCGCAGCCTGATGATGCTGCGTCTGGAAAAAAGCTTTGCTGCCTGGGGAAGCGAGATCACCGCAGATTACTTCGCCCATGAATGCGGGATGATGGCGCATGTGGCGCTTGACAAGGGCGCGTTTGTCGGGCGCGAGGCTGCGCGCGGTTACGCCCCCCCGCGTGAACGCCCCATCACCCTGACGGTCGATGCCGGTGATTGTGCGATTTGGGGGGATGAGGCGATTTTCCTTGACGGAGCACCCGCCGGTTATGTGTCCTCGGGGGGCTGGGGGCCGGTGACGGGCAAGCATATCGCGCTTGGCTATGTGCGCCCCGATGCGTTCCAACCCAGCGGGCGATATGAGGTTGAGGTGCTGGGCAAGCTACGCCCGGCCGAATTGCACGAACGCCCGCTTTACGACCCCAGTGGGTCGAAGATGCGGGCCTGATGATGGGGGTGAAGATGGGATCGCAGATCGGGGGGCGGAAGGTGCAGATCATCCGCGCCGAAACCTGGGCGGGGGCGGGCCGGGGCTGACCCCGTCACCCCAAGAACCCTCAGAAGGAACCCATGTCCCGACGTTCCCGCCCCAATCGCTATACCGGCCTGCACCAGCGCCCCTTCGGCGAGGTCCGCAGCCCGTTCAAGCCGATGGAGGTTATCTCAGCCGATCAGGTCGAGGTGATCCATGTCAAAAGCCTTGCCGTCCTCAGTGAGATCGGGCTGAAGGTCGACAGCGCCGTGGCGCGCCAGCTTTTGCGCGCCGCAGGGGCCGATATCGATGAGGCCAGCCACCGCGTGCGCTTCGATCCGGCGATGGTCGAAGAGATGCTGACCGGCATCCCCGAAGGCTTTACCATCCATGCAAGGAACCAAGCCAAGTCCGTCCATGTCGGCGGTAATTCCCTGACCTTCGCCACGGTCTGCGGGCCCTCTTTCGTTTCAGACCTTGACCGGGGCCGCCGGGCAGGAACGCTGAAGGACATGCGCGATTTCGTAAAACTCTCGGCCTCGCTCAACATCTTCCATCACGAAGGCGGTGCCGGGTGCGAACCCTTGGAGCTGCCGCCCGAAACACGGCATCTCGACATGATGCTGGCGCAGACAACCCTTTGCGACAAGGGCTGGCAGCCCTGCTGGATGAACACCGCTGCCCGGGCCCGCGACTGCATCGAGATGGCGATGATCGCGCTTGGGACGGATGAGGCGGGCCTGCGCGCCCGGCCCGGCATTCTGGGCGGCGTCAACACCAACTCTCCGCTTCTTTTCGATGATGGACAGGCCGAGGCGGTGATTGAGTTTGCCCGTGCGGGGCAGCCTGTGCACATCACCCCCTTCACCCTTGCGGGCGCGATGAGCCCGGTCACCATCGGCGGATCGCTGGTTCAGCAGAATGCCGAGGCGTTGGCGGGGATCGTGCTGGGGCAGGCGGCCGCGCGCGGCGCGCCGGTCTTCTACGGCCATTTCACCTCGAACGTCGATATGCGCACCGGATCGCCCGCTTTCGGCACGCCGGAATATGCCAAATCCGTCATCGCCTCGGGCCAGATGGCGCGGCGCTACCGGCTGCCGATCCGTTCCTCCAACACCACCGCCTCGGCCTGCGTCGACCTTCAGGCGGCCTATGAAAGCGACATGTCGGTGATGGCCTGCATTCAGGGCCATATCAATGTGATGATGCATGCCGGTGGCTGGCTGGAAGGCGGGCTGACCTGTTCGTTCGAAAAGCTGATCCTCGATGCCGAGCTCTTGCAGATGCAGGCGGCCTTTCTTGATCCGCTTGACCTTTCGGATGCAGCAATCGGCATGGAGGCGATGGCCGAGGTTGGCCCCTCAGGGCATTTCTTCGGCACCGTGCATACGCTGGAACGCTATGAGACCGAATTCTACCAGCCGATGCTTTCGGACTGGCGCAACTATGAGACATGGCGCGATGATGGTGCCCGAACCGCGACCGAACGGGCGAACCGCATCTGGAAAGACCTGCTGGCCAGATATGAAAAACCGCCCATCGATCCGGGGGTTGAGGAGGCATTGGAGGCCTTTGTCGCCAGGCGCAAGGAAGCGATCGAAGCGGCGCGGTAAGGCCCGGACGCAGCCGACAGGAAGGAGACCACGGATGCTGAGTTTTGGACCGGTCCGGACCGACATGGATTTCGACAGTCCCGGCAAGCGGGCGGGCTTTGTCGATGTGGCGCATTCTGACAACCGGCTGGCCTTCAGCAGCATCCGCCTGCCGGTCGGGGTGATCCGGGGCGGTGCCGGGCCGACGGTGCTTCTGACTGCCGGAAATCACGGCGATGAATATGAGGGGCAGGCGATCCTGCACAGACTGATGCAGGGCCTGGCACCCGAAGACGTGCCGGGGCGGCTGATCCTGCTGCCCGCGCTGAACCTGCCTGCCGTGCTTGACCGGGCGCGGGTGTCGCCGCTCGATGGTGGCAATATGAACCGCGCGTTTCCCGGCGCTGCCGATGCCGGACCGACCAGTGCCATTGCCGGTTTTGTCGACCGCCATCTGATCCCGATCTCTGATGCGATACTAGATTTCCATTCCGGCGGCACGGCGACCGAATATGTCGATTGCGGGTTTCTTGGCCTCGGCGACAACCACGACCTGAACCATCAGTGCCTGCAACTTGCTGACTGGTTCGGTGCGCCCTTCACCATGCTCTGCCCACTCGACGGCAGTGGTGGCGATTTCGACACCGCCGCGCATCGGCAGGGGGTGCCGTTTCTGTCGTGCGAACTGGGCGGGATGGGGCGGTATTCCCCCGCCTCGTTCCGGATCGGCTGGAACGGCTGCCTGCGGGTGCTTCGCGCGCTGGGCTGCCTTGGTCCTGAGGCCGGGGGGGATGTGCCTGCGGCACCCGTGACCCGCTTCATCGATATCGGTCCGGGCGGTGTGCATCTGACCTCGGATCGCCACGGTCTGGCCGAGATCGACCTTGTGACGGGGCAGGGCGTGGTGGCGGGCGACACGATTGGCCGGATCCATGATCTGCATTGCTTCGGCACTGCCCCCGCGCCGCTCATCTGCCCGCGTGACGGCATTCTGGCGGTGCGGCGGCACAACCCTGTTGTCGCGCCGGGCGACCATTTGTGCCTGATCACCGAAGAGGTGTCGCGCGACACCCTGCGCGTCCGGATGGGTGACTGACGCCGGACATGGCGGGTTCGAAGGCCGTATTCATCCGCCGCGTGATACCCCGCCAGTGCCATGGTCGGATCGGAATTTGAACGAAGGCGTCCCCGTCCTGGCGGGTGTTGCCCGCCATTTGTGTCATAAATTTTAAACTTGAAATAATAACCGTCCGATGCCACGATCCGAAGGTGCGTCAGGGAGGGCGGCATGAAGGTTCTCTGCCTCGGAGGCGGCCCGGCGGGTCTTTACTTTGCGATCTCGATGAAGCTGCGCGATCCGTCGCATGAGGTGACCGTGCTGGAGCGCAACCGCGCCAATGACACCTTCGGCTGGGGCGTGGTCCTGTCGGATGATGCGCTGGAGCGGATGGGAAAGAACGACCCGCAATCGACCGAGGCGATCCGCGGCCATTTCGCCTATTGGGACGATATCGCGGTTGTCCATGACGGTCATCGCACCGTTTCCGGCGGGCATGGCTTTGCCGGGATCGGCCGCAGGCAGATGCTGATCATCCTGCAGGAGCGGGCGCGCGAGCTGGGCGTCGATCTGCGGTTTGAAACCGAGTTCGAAAGCGCCGAGGTCTACCGCCACGACTATGACCTCGTCGTCGCCTGCGATGGAATCAACTCCCGCGTCCGTACGGAATACGAAGGTATCTTCCGCCCCGATATCGACATCCGTCGCTGCAAGTTTGTCTGGCTCGGCACGCATCAGAAATTTGATGACGCGTTTACGTTTATTTTTGAGGAAACGGATAAGGGCTGGGTGTGGGCGCATGCCTATCAGTTTGATAATGATACCGCGACCTTCATCGTGGAATGCACGCAGGCCACCTATGACGCCTATGGCTTTGGCGAGATGAGCCAGCAAGACAGTATTG
>NZ_JBARVQ010000057.1:0-2038 GCF_049646345.1 Albidovulum sp.
CCTATTACGCATCCTACGCTCGGGCGGCGATCCGGGGTGGTGGAGTTGCGGTTGTAGCTCAGTTGGTTAGAGTACCGGCCTGTCACGCCGGGGGTCGCGGGTTCGAGCCCCGTCAACCGCGCCACCACCACCCGGATCGCCCGAGAGCGCCCGAAAGGGACCATGCGCGGTTGTAGCTCAGTTGGTTAGAGTACCGGCCTGTCACGCCGGGGGTCGCGGGTTCGAGCCCCGTCAACCGCGCCACTTTCCTCATCCTTAGCCAAATTGAGCGCCTTCGGCGCAAGTCAAGTCTCGTCGCAGGCCATACGGCCTGCGTCTCGGATTTGCCTCCGGCGGGGGTATTTCGGCAATGAAGAAATATGTGCGGGGTGACTGGCGGCAGTGATAGGCGCGGCTGTCTTTTTGCCGACATGGCCGACCGATCCTGCCCTGAACGGGACATCTGAATTGGCAAGTCGGTTCACCTCAGCGAGGTGCCCGGCCGGACGGGTCACCGGTTCAGCGCGTCGAGGATGCGTGCCCAGCTGCGGATACCTTTGTGAAAGCTTTTGACGTCGTACTTTTCATTCGGCGAGTGGATCGCGTCGTCATCATTGGCGAAACCGATCAGCATAGCATCCATGCCGAGGATGTCCTTGAAGAACCCGGCGATGGGGATTGAGCCGCCCATGCCGACAAAGACCGCTTCACGGTTCCATTCATCCGAGAGCGCCTTGCGGGCCGCTTCGAATTCGGGTCGCGCGGTGTTCATCACAGCGGCGGGGGAGCCTTCGAGATCATTGTTCCATGCCACTTTCGCATCGGGTGAAAGCCGGGCTGCCACATGGGCGCGGATCTTGGCGCGCAGATCGTCGGGGTCCATGTCGCCAACGAGACGGCAGGTGATTTTGCAATGCGCCTCGGACGGGATGACGGTCTTCGACCCCGCGCCCTGATAACCGCCCCAGAGGCCGTTGATCTCCAGCGTCGGGCGGGCCCATTGCTGGACCAGCGTCGAAAAGGCCTTTTCACCGTGGGCTTGCGTGTAGCCCACCGAGTTCAGGTATTCCTGCTCATCAAAGCCGCAGCTTTCCCATTGTTTCAGGAGGGCTTCTGGCACGTCATGGACGCCGTCATAAAACCCCTCGACCGCGACCCGCCCGGTTTCGGGATCGTGGAACGAGGCAACGATGCGGGCCAGTTCGCGCAATGGGTTCAGCCCCGGCCCGCCGTAATGGCCCGAATGCAGGTCGATGCGCGGGCCGGTGAGGGTGAATTCGTCCTTCAGCATGCCCCTGAGCTGTGAGGCAATCGACGGCACACCGGGCGAGACCATGGACGTGTCGCAGATCAGCGCGAGATCCGAGGTCAGTTCTGCGGCGTTTTCCTGCATGAACGGGATCAGCGAGGGCGAACCGGATTCCTCTTCGCCCTCAAGGAATATCGTGAGGTTGCCGGGCAAGGTGCCATGGACCGCCTTCCACGCCCGGCAGGCCTCGATGAAGGTCATGAGCTGGCCCTTGTCGTCCGACGATCCCCGCCCCCGGATCACCTTGCCGTTCGGTGTGTCCTCGATCGCCGGATCGAATGGGTCGCGGTGCCAGAGGTTCAGGGGGTCGACGGGCTGCACGTCGTAATGTCCGTAGAACAAGAGATGCGGGCCGTCGCCTTTCGAATGTCCAACGACCATCGGATGGCCATGTGTCAGGCGGGCGGCGGCATCAAAGCCGAGCCATTTCAGATCGTTCGCCAGCCAGTCCGCCGCCTTCGCGCATTCCGCCTTGAAAGCGGGGTCGGTGGAGATCGATTTGATCCGCAAGAGGCCAAAGAGACGCTCCATCGCCTCGGGCAGGGTTTCGTCGATCTTGGCGAGGACGGCGTCGAGGCTCATGGCGGGATTCCTGTCTGGTCTGGCGCGACCGTAGCAGGCGCGCCGCAGTTGTCCAGTTGTCGCAGGCCAGTGCGGGAGGGGCCATACCCAGTCGGCTTTCGGGACAGTGAAGACATTTGAATTGTAGCACCAATGCCCGGAATCAAGGCGCGCGGAACGCGCGCCGCC
>NZ_JBARVQ010000058.1:0-2232 GCF_049646345.1 Albidovulum sp.
ATACGAATGGATCCTAGACGTGCTGACCGATCTCAAGGCTTTTGCGCAGTCGAACGGGCTTCCCTTCCTTGCGGAGCAGCTTGACGACACTGCGCTTGTCGCGGCCGCCGAGATTGCTCAGATCGAAGGGGATATTGCCGGAGGGCTCGCTGCGGATGCAGGCACGGCTGGCGGAGTTCATAGAGAAGCTTCAGCGGGCGAAAACGCTTGATGATCTGCGATCTGTGATCCTTGGATTGCGGGATCACTTCCAGATTGAACACCTCGTCTATCACTCGGTCAATTCCACAGGTCAGCAAGACGCGGTCCTTACCTATGCGCCCGACTGGGTCGAACGTTATATTCGCGAAGATTATGCCCGCATTGATCCCGTTGTTCAGGGATGCTTTCGCCGTTTCAATCCTGTTGACTGGAAGCGGCTCGACTGGTCCGGTCGGCAGGCGCGCAGTTTCCTGACCGATGCGCTGGATGCCGGGGTCGGCAATCAGGGCTATTCGGTTCCGATCCGGGGTCCCAACGGCCAGTTCGCGATGTTCACGGTTTCTGACCGCAGGTCGGACGATAACTGGGCCAAGTTTACCGCCGAACATATGAGCGATCTGATCCTGGTTTCGCATTTCGTGAACCAGAAGGCGCTGGAGATTGAGCGCGGCACCGATTACTACGCGATGCAGAGCCTTTCCCCGCGCGAGGTCGATGTTCTGACCATGCTCGCCATGGGGCTGAACCGCGCACAGGCCGCTGACAGTCTTGCCATTTCCGAACATACGCTCCGCGCCTATGTCGAAAGCGCCCGCTTCAAGCTGGGCGCCAACAACACAACCCAGGCCGTGGCCCGCGCCATCGCCGAGGGCCTTGTGTTGCTTTAGCCTTAACGCCGCCCTAGCTACGAATTAACCAAGCTTCGCTAAGCCCTCCGGTCATCCAGATGGAGGGTTACGATGCTGCGATTCCTGAAGGCCGAAGAACTCGGTCACTTTCCCCGCCTGCGCGAGACGATGTTCACCGACCGCGCGAAACAGTTCCGCCAAAGACTGGGTTGGGCTGTCGGTGTCGATGAGAACGGGTGGGAACAGGACGAATACGATGCGCTCAATCCTGTCTACGTGATCTGGCAGAAGCCGGACGGATGTCATGGCGGCTCGATGCGGTTTCTGCCGACCGAGGGGCGGACCATGGTGAACGAGCATTTTTCATCGCTGGCGGGGGGGCTGAAATTCGCCCATCCGAAGATGTGGGAATGCACCCGCTTTTGCCTTGCCGAGAACATGCCGCCCGTAACCTCGGCGGCCCTGATGCTGGGGGGCGCGCAGCTTGGGGTCGGCTTCGGGCTGGCGCGCGCGGTCGGGGTCTTTGATGCACGCATGGTGCGGATCTACCGGCTTCTGGGCTGGCAGCCCACGGTTCTGGGGACCGAGGGCAAGGGGGGCGATGCGATCAGTCTTGGCATCTGGGAGTTTTCCGAGGAGGTCCGGCGCAGGATGGCCCGCAAGGCGGGGATTTCGCCGGAGGTTTCGCAGCTTTGGTTCGACCGTGCGTTCGGCGGCCGCAAGGACATGCCAGCAGCGGGCTAAAGCCGCTGGCATCCCCCGGATGCCGTCTGTAGGGTCGCGTCATGCAGGTGCCGGCCCTTACATTTTCCGACGATCAGGCCGAGGCCTGGGACCGCGTTGCCGATGTTCTTGGCAGCGCCGGGGTCGATCTTTTGGGTGGCACGCTGATGCCTGCGGCGACTGGCCGGTCGAGCATTCTGGCCGTCGTCGGCAAGGCGGGGTCGGGCAAGACGATGCTCTTGGCGGAATTGACCAAGGCGCTGGATGGCGCGGGCGTCGACACCATCTCGGGCGACTATGAGGGCAAGCGGCGCAAGGACCGGCGCACGCTGGCGATCCTGGCCCCCACCAACAAGGCGGCAAGTGTGCTGCGCGGGCGCGGCGTGCCCGCGACCACGATCCACCGCATCCTCTATACGCCTGTCTATGACCCGGAATACGAAAAGATCGCCGAATGGCTGGCGGGCAATGGCGACCGTCCGACCGTCGAAGGGCTGACCGATATCGCGCTGGACCGGGCCAAGGCGTTCTACGATCAGGTCAAGTCGATCCCCGGTGCGCTGGCGGCGGCGGGGCTGCGCGGCTCTGACTTCATCAAGGGCTGGAAACGCCGCGAAGACCCGCTGGATATCGGCTTTGTCGATGAAGCCTCGATGCTGGACGAACGCCAGCTGGAGGA
>NZ_JBARVQ010000059.1:0-4683 GCF_049646345.1 Albidovulum sp.
GCGAAGGGCAGCCAGGCGCCGTGCCTGCCCTGGCATCTGAACAACTTCCTTATGGCCTTCGATGAGATTGAATGGGTCCGGCCGCTTGGCCCCCATGCGCCGAATGACCGGATTTCGTTGGAACCCATCGGCGTCGTCGGCCTGATCACGCCCTGGAACTGGCCGATGAACCAGATCGCGCTGAAGGCCATTCCGGCGCTGCTGGCGGGCTGCACCTGTGTGCTGAAACCGTCCGAGGAATCGCCCCTGAACGCGATGCTCTTTGCTGAGTTCTGCCACGATGCGGGCGTGCCGCCGGGCGTCTTCAATCTGGTGAATGGCGACGGCTTGGGCGTTGGCGCGCGACTGTCGAGCCATCCGGATGTGGAGATGATCTCGTTCACCGGCTCGACCCGCGCGGGCAAGGCGATCTCGGTGGCTGCGGCGGAAACGCTGAAGCGGGTGACGCTGGAACTGGGCGGCAAAGGCGCCAACGTGATCTTTGCCGATGCCGATGAAAAGGCGGTCAAGCGCGGCGTTCTGCACATGATGCAGAATTCCGGGCAAAGCTGTAACGCGCCGTCGCGCATGCTGGTCGAACGCTCGGTCTATGACCGCGTGGTCGATGAGGCGGCCGAGGTCGCGAACAAGATCACCGTCGGCCCGGCGTCAGAATCTGGCCGCCATATTGGCCCGGTGGTGAACAAGCGCCAGTGGGACCAGATCCAGGGCTATATCCAGAAGGGCATCGACGAAGGTGCCCGGCTGGTCGCGGGCGGCCTTGGCCTGCCCGAGGGGATGAACAAGGGCTATTATGTGCGCCCGACGGTCTTTGCCGATGTGAAGCCCGGCATGAGTATCGAGCGTGAAGAAATCTTCGGCCCGGTTCTGGCGATCATTCCCTTCGAGGATGAGGCGGACGCCGTACGCATTGCCAACGATACGCCCTACGGTCTGACCAACTACGTCCAGACCAAGGACGGCGCCAAGCGCAACCGGATGGCGCTGGCGCTGAAATCCGGCATGGTCGAGATGAACGGCCAGAGCCGTGGCGCCGGTGCGCCCTTTGGCGGGGTCAAGGCGAGCGGCAGAGCCCGCGAAGGCGGCCATTGGGGGATCGAGGAATTCCTTGAGGTCAAGGCGATCTCTGGCTGGGCCAGCGATCTGGCCGCTGAATAGGTCTGCTATCGGGCCTTTGCCGACATCCGCGACGCCCCCTTCGCCCGGAATCAAGCGCGAAGCGCGCCGGGCGAGCGCCTGCCCGTCCCGGCGGGCTGGCGCTTTTGCGGCCGCGCGCCTCGCATGAGGCCAGAGGGGCTTTGCGGGCATAAAGCACCCCGAATACAGGTCACTGCGCCACCCCACGGGCAATCGGTCGCCCGGCTTACGTGGCGCGTCCTAACGACTGCAATGGGTTCAACCCGGGCCACCCGAGAACGCAACTTAGCCCTTTATTGCTGCCCGACCTCTGCCCTCTGGCGCGTTTTGCGAAAGCGGGTCGCCCGCCAGTGTTCGACCGGACGATCCACCAGATGAAAGAACAGCGCTGCAAAGGCGAAGGTTCCGGCGATCATGGCCAGTTTGCCGAAATCGCCGATCTCCCCACCTGCAATCTTCCGCACGACAAGGAAGAAGGGATAGTGCACAAGATAGAGGCTGTAGGAATAATCGCCCGCATAACGATCGAACCCGCCCGACCTCAGTCGAACCGCCCAGCCGACAAGCGGTACGAACATCAGGCCGACCAGCAGGTTCGGCCCGGCCCCTTCCACACCGAACCGCGTATCGGCAGCGAATTCCGGAGCCCCGGGAAAACCGATCTTGAAACCAATCAGGATCAGGACGGCCGCCAGGATCCCGACAGCGGCCTGACGCCCGGTGAATGTCAGGTTCCACGCATGAATTAGCGCGCCGAACCCGAAGGATGCGATATAGATGAAGACTGTCTTGATCCCGGTAAGCGTATAGAGCTGAAACCCGACCCAGGTCAGCGCTGCCAGCAGGACAAGGACAAGACCGCCGCGTTTGAGCAGTGGGAAGGCCAGCGGCGCGATCAGGTAGAATTGCATCTCCAGATCAAGCGACCAGGATACGCCCAGAAGATCGTGCGCATGCGTGGCCACGCCCAATAGCGGCAGGGCCTGCGGCCAGTCCGGATCATAGTGGATGCCCAGCCCCTTTCGCGCGGCAAAGGCCAACAGCAGGGCCGCGACATAGGCAGGATAGAGGCGCAGAAACCGCGACAGATAGAAGGTCCGCAGCGGTGCGGGATCATGCCGGTATTTCTGATCAAACTGGCGGGTGACCCAATAGCCGCTCAGAATGAAGAAGGCGATGACGGCCACCCCCCCGAGCTTGACGCCCGAAGTGTGGGAAAGGACAACCAGAGACGCCAGAACGACTCGTAATATTCCGGGACCAAACACGCGATTTCCAGCCTCAAACAATGCGCCGGGACCATCGCGCGTCATCCCTGATGCGTCAACCGCGCATATCGGGGGCCACACCTATTCCTGCTGAAGCAGCGTGATTGTTGCAGGACCGGCGGCAAGGGGCCCCTCGGCCCGGTCCAGACGAAGATAGGCAATCGCCCTGTCGCCAGACCGGGTGAAGACCGTGCCGATCGGCCTTCCGTCCCTCAATGTGATGTCCGTCCCGGCTGCGGCGCTGCCGTCGATCCGAACGGTGAGGAACCGTTTGCGCAGTTCGGTCTTGTGTTTCATCCGGGCGGTCACTTCCTGCCCGACATAACATCCCTTGCGGAAATCGACGCCATTCAGACGCTCGAACCCCGCCTCAAGGATATAGGTATCGTCCGGGACCAGCTCCATCCCGGTTTCCGGGATGCAATGGGCAACCCGGATCGCGTCCCAATCGATCTTCGGTTCAGCCCCCGTTTCGTCGCCATAACAACGCCAGCCGAGCGCCTCATGTCGCGGATCGGCAAAGGCGCCGTCAGGGGCAGGCCCCAGCCCCCGCACAACCGCGATATCGGTCGCTGCGATCGCCACATCTGCGCGCAGCCGGTACATCATCAGACGGCGCAAAAGCCCGTCGGCCAGATCGGCCTGAACATCCAGAAGAATGCGGTCCCCGTAGGGCACGAGGAAGAAGTCGGCCAGATACTTGCCCTGTGGCGACAAAAGCGCGGCATAGGTTAGCCCCTGTTTCAGCCGCCCGACATCATTGGTCACAAGCCCCTGCAGGAACGCTTCGCGATCCGTGCCGGTGATTTCCAGCACGCGCCGGTCTTTAGCCGTCTCACCCGCCCTGTCTGTCATGCGCCATCTCCTTTCATGCCCCGGGCCGCCACAAGTGCTGCGCGCAGTGCTGCCGCGAACAAATCCAGATCCTGCCGCCGACCGCAGCTGGCCCGGATACAGCGGTCATGCGGCGCGACAAAGGGCATGCGGACAAAGATATGGCGGGCGATCAGTTCCGATAACACTTGCCGGGCAAAATCGCCGTCCTGCCCGCAATCCACGGTCACAAAGTTGGTGGCCGAGGGCAGCGGCGTCAGGCCATTGTCGCGGGCGATCCGGGCAATGGTGTCACGCGATGCGGCGACCGCGGACCGGACCATCCTCAGATGATCCTGATCGGCCAGCGCTGCCAGCGCCCCGGCCTGAGAGATCCGGCACATGCCGAAATGGTTGCGGACCTTGTTGAAGGCCGTGATCAGGCCCGCATCCCCGATCGCATAACCGACCCGCGCACCCGCCAGACCATAGCCCTTGGAGAAGGTGCGCATGCGGATGACACGGGGATCGGACGGGTCGATTGCCGGGGCGGTACCCTCTGGCGCAAGTTCCAGATAGGCTTCGTCAAGGACAAGAAGTGTACCCTCCGGCACTGCCGCAATCATCCGGGCGATGGTGTCAGCGCCATGCCATGACCCCATCGGATTGTCGGGATTGGCAAGGTAGATGAGCTTTGCACCGGTTTCGGCCGCCTTGGCGACAAGCGCGGAGGGGTCCCCGTGATCGCCCTTGTAGGGCACTTTGTGAAGCACGCCGCCGAAGCCTGCGACATGGAAATTGAAGGTCGGATAAGCGCCGTCCGAGGTGACGGCCGCCTCACCGGGGCCGGTGAGCATGCGGACGAGATAGCCGAGAAGCCCGTCAATCCCTTCGCCCACAACGATGTTTTCCGGGCTGACGCCGTGATGGACGGCGAGTGCGTGGCGGAGGTCGTGAGCCTCCGGGTCGCCGTACATCCAGACGTCCCGCGCCGCACGCGCCATTGCTTCGATAGCTTTCGGCGAGGGGCCGAAGACATTTTCATTGGCGCCGAGCCGGGCCGCGAAAGCCTTGCCCCGGTCGCGTTCCAGTGTCTCGGGCCCAACGAAGGGAACCGTGGCGGGCAGGCTGTCGACAAGGGGCGTGTAGCGGGGTCCGGTCATGTCTGCCTTTGTTCTGGCGGCGAGGCCGGGGGCGGTGCCCCCGGACCCCCGAGGTATTTGGGCCAAGATGAAAGGATCAGCCGATATCCGCCAGCCTTTTCAGAGCGGCTTTCAGCTTTTCCGCCTCTTCCTCTGCCAGGGTTAGTTTTTTGCGGGTTTCCTCGACGATCTCCTCGGGGGCGCTTTCGACGAATTTGGGGTTGTTGAGGCGGCCCTTGAGGCCCCCCATATCTTTCGCAAGCTTCTCCAAAGATTTGGAAAGGCGCGCTTTTTCCTCACCGATGTCGATCACGCCCTCAAGC
>NZ_JBARVQ010000060.1:0-1826 GCF_049646345.1 Albidovulum sp.
CCACCCACGGCGCGGTCAGTGAAGCGGTGGCGCGCGAGATGGCCGATGGTGCGCTGGCCCGGTCGGATGCCACACTCGCTGTTGCGGTGACGGGGATTGCCGGGCCGGGCGGGTCAGAGCACAAGCCCGAGGGCCGGGTCTGTTTCGGCCTCGCGGTAGATGGCGTGGGGACAAGAGCCGAGACGGTTGAATTCGGAGCCATCGGCCGTGACGAAGTGCGCCGGGCAACGGTCGACCACGCGCTCGACCTTCTGATCATCTCCCTCGGAACCTGATCCGAAAAGCGATCAAATTTTAGCAATACGCCACGCAAGACCGCCCGGATATTGGGCGGTTATGAAATTGCCGCTCTTTCCGGCAGCCGCCAGCGCCCTGCCGCTTTTCTTGGCATCCGGTTCGCGTTCTTTGCCGCGTAACGAAATACGCGAAAGGACCCTTCCCCATGAATGGCGCCGATACTGCCTGGATCATCGTGGCCACGGGCCTCGTCCTTCTGATGACCCTGCCGGGGCTTGCACTCTTCTATGGCGGGCTCGTGCGGGCGCGGAACGTGCTTTCGGTCTTCATGCAGTGTTTTGCGATTGCCTGCCTGATGAGCGTGCTTTGGCTGGTTGCTGGCTATTCCATCGCCTTTGGCGGTGAGGGCCCCTATTGGGGCGGCCTAAGCCGTGCCTTTCTTGCCGGTGTCGACGCGACGACAGTCAAGGGCACCCTGCCCGAGGTTCTGTTCTTTTCCTTCCAGATGACTTTCGCGATCATCACCCCTGCCCTCTTCCTTGGTGCTTTTGCCGAACGCGTGGGCTTTGGGTTCGTCCTGCTGTTCTCGGCGCTCTGGATGCTTCTCATTTACGCGCCCGTCGCCCACTGGATCTGGGGCGGCGGCTTTCTGGCCGATGGCGGCATCTTCGGCGCGGTCGGCACCAGGGACTTCGCGGGCGGCATCGTCGTGCATGAAACGGCGGGGCTTGCCGCATTGGTGCTGGCGGTGATGGTCGGTCCGCGCAAGAACCGCACCACCCCGCCGCACAATCCCGGTTTCGTCGCCATCGGCGCAGGCCTGCTCTGGGTCGGCTGGTTCGGCTTCAATGGTGGCTCGCAACTGGCCGCCGATGGCAGTGCTGCGATGGCGATCACGGTCACGCATCTTTCCGCCGCGACCGCCTCGCTGACCTGGGCGCTTTGGGAACGGATCAAGTTCGGCCGCGCCTCGCTTGTCGGTCTTGTGACGGGCACCATCGCCGGCCTCGCCTCGATCACGCCTGCCAGTGGCTTTGTCGGCCCGGTGGAGGCGCTGGTGATCGGCGCTGTCGCGGGTGTCCTTTGTCAGGAGGCGGTGGCGCTCATCCGCAACAAGATCCGCATCGACGATACGCTTGATGTCTTTGCGGTCCACGGAGTCGGCGGCATCTTCGGCACTGTGATGATCGCTGTATTCGGCGCGGGGACATGGACCGCCCAGCTTGGCGCGCTTCTGATCGTCGGTATCTTCACGGTTGTCGGCACCTGGATTCTGGCCAAGCTTGCAGGCTTCGTTACCCCGATCCGGGTCGACGCCGAGACCGAGTTCAACGGCCTCGACATCGCGGCCCACGGAGAGCGCGCCTACGACATCACGTCGTAAGCCGGTTTGAGCCATGCCCAAAGGCCTCCGCTTTGGCCATCAACATCCGGTTCGGGTAACTGAGAAGTCTGCTTCGCACCCATGGACGAAGCCGCTCCGCGGCACTGGCGCATTTGGCTGATGGAGTGAGCCGCCCATAGCGGCGCGCATTATGCGATCTGACCGACCTGGCTGACGATTGGGACCTTCTCAATCATCAGACAGG
>NZ_JBARVQ010000061.1:0-1651 GCF_049646345.1 Albidovulum sp.
GCACCAGACATGGCTTTGTCGAGTGCCGCAAGCGCCCTTTCATACGAATGAAACTCTGGCTCCGCCTGAAAGAGCGCTATTTTCAGTTCCGGCATTCATTAAACTCAGCGGGGTTAAGTCAGTGCAAGTCTAACAGTCGAGGCACGAATAGCGAGAGCTCTGGTATGAAAGTGACCAGAAACATCACCGGGAGCGCGACATAGAAGATGATCTGCAAGGCCGGCTTGATGGCTTCGTGGATCGATACCTTGCCGATGCGGCAGGCCATGTAGAGGATGGGCGCCACCGGCGGACTATTGGCCCCGATCACAACCGAGCAGGCCACGATTGAGGCGTAGTGAACCGGATCGACACCGTGATGCATCATCAAGGGCATCATCAGCGGCGCAATCACCACCGTCACCGAAAGATCGTCCATGATCATGCCGACAAAGATCAGGAACGCGTTGACCAGAACGAGGATCAGGATCTTGTTCTCCGACACATGCGTGACGGCCTCGGTCAGTTCCTGCGGCACACTCTCGGCGACCATGATGCGGCCGATCATGAAGGAAAACAGCAGGATCAAAATGATCGTGCCGGTGGTCTCGCCCGCCTCGATCAGGCTTTGACGGAATCGCGCGATCGTCAGGTCGCGGTAGATGAAAAAGCCGATCAGGATGGCCATGAACAACGCAACAGCCGCAGCTTCGGTCGGAGTGAAGACACCGCCATAGATGCCGCCCAGAATGACCACGGGCATCATCAAGGCAGGTGCAGCCTGTACAGTTGCGCGCAGCGGGCCATGCGGCGACTTCTGCGCCTGTATTGCTGCCAGACGTTCTGGCGTGTCGACCAGCATGCGGGCGGTCGCGATCTTGTTGAAGATCATCAGCCCCACCATCAGCAGCAGGCCCGGCACGATTGTCGCCGCGAAGAGCGCTGTGATGGATTGCCGCGTTACGACGCCGAACAGGATCAGGGTGATCGACGGCGGGATGAGAATGCCCAATAGCGACGAAACCCCAAGCATCGCGCTCGTATAGCCACGCGGATAACCGCGGGCCGCCAGCGGATCGCCCATAATCGTGCCGATCGAGGCGACGGCAGCGGTAGCGGTCCCCGAAATCGCGCCGAAGACGCCCGATGATCCGATCAAGGCGGCACCGAGGCCACCCTTACGGCCGCGCATCATCATCGACATGAACGAGATCAACCGTGCAGCGACGCCGCCGCTTTGCATCAGGTAGCCCGCGAGAACGAACAGCGGAAGTGCCAGAAGGATCACCGAGTCGAGTGACCGGTAGCCCTGCAAAAGCAGCGTGGCAGTGTTGACGTCATAAGCCCACACGAGGAACATCAGGACGCCGGCGAAGGACCAAGCGACGGGCACCCCGAAGATCATCAGAGCCATGAGTAGAAGAATGCCGAAAAGCGCTTCCATGGTTCAGTTCCCCCCTGTGTTGTTATTTGCTTTGCCAAACACCGAAACGGCGGCAGTGATTGCATCCCGAATTGCGTAGACACCGCAAAAGATCGCGGCCAGAACGACGGCCGATTGCGGAATGATCAGCGGGATACTGAGCGCAGCAGTGGTTTGAGGCCGCTTCATCGACCATGCGACCATGTCGCGAGCGAGGCTCAGAAAGAACAGGCTGAGCACGACCATCAC
>NZ_JBARVQ010000062.1:0-2081 GCF_049646345.1 Albidovulum sp.
CCGCCGAGATCAGCGGAATGGTGCTGTCGGCGGCGGCGCGGACGACGATTTCTTCGTTGAAGCCCCAGAGGTCTTCCAGCGACCCACCGCCCCGCGCAACGATGATCAGGTCAGGGCGCGGCAGCGCACCGCCGGGGGAAAGCGCATTGAAGCCCCGGATCGCGGCGGCCACTTCGGGCGCGCATTTCTCGCCCTGCACCGCGACCGGCCAGATCAGTACCTTGCGCGGAAACCGGTCGCGCAACCGATGCAGGATATCGCGGATCACCGCACCCGAGGGCGAGGTGACGACGCCGATCACCTCGGGCAGATAAGGGATCGCCTGCTTGCGCTCGGGCGCGAAGAGGCCTTCGGCGGCCAAAGCCGCTTTCCGCTTTTCCAGCATCAGCATCAGGGCACCCATGCCCGCAGGCGCGATATCCTCGACGATCAGCTGGTATTTCGACTGGCCGGGAAAGGTGGTGAGGCGGCCAGTGGCAATGACCTCCATCCCCTCTTCCGGCTTCACCGACAGTTTCGCCGCCTGCCCTTTCCACGACACGGCGGCAATGACGGAGCGGTCATCCTTGAGGTCGAAATAAAGATGCCCCGAAGCCGGGCGCGACACCCGGCCGATCTCTCCCCTGACCCTCACATGGCCAAACTCGCCCTCAATCATCCGCTTCACCGCGCCGGAGATTTCCGAGACGGTGAATTCATGGGCATTGCCGCCGCTCTGGTCTTCGAAGATGTCCATGGGTCCGCTTGTATCCTCTGCCCCCCGACCTTAGAACGCCAGGCAGGCGAGGCCAAGCGGGGGACGGCAATGATTATTCTCATTCTGGGAGGCGGCGGGCGGGAACACGCCCTGGCATGGGCGGTCAAGCAGAACCCCAAATGCGACCGCCTGATCGTGGCGCCCGGCAATGCCGGGATCGCGATGCTGGCCGAATGTGCCGATCTCGACATCATGGACGGCGCGGCGGTGGTGGGGTTCGCCGAGGAAAACGCCGTCGATTTCGTCATTGTCGGACCCGAGGCGCCTTTGGCGGCAGGCGTGGCCGACAGCTTGCGCACGGCGGGCATCCTGACCTTCGGCCCCTCGGCGGCGGCTGCACGGCTGGAAGCCTCGAAAGGCTTCACCAAGGAAATCTGTGACGCGGCCGGGGCCCCGACAGCGGGCTATGCGCGCTTTACCGAGAAGAACGCGGCAGCGGATTACGTGCGGGCCAAGGGTGCACCGATCGTGGTCAAGGCGGACGGTCTTGCCGCCGGCAAGGGCGTGATCGTGGCGATGGAGGTCGAGGAGGCATTGGCGGCACTCGACGACATGTTCGGCGGCGAATTCGGGACTGCTGGCGCCGAGGTAGTGATCGAGGAATTCATGGAGGGCGAGGAGGCCTCGCTCTTCGTTCTCTGCGACGGCGCGGATGTGCTGTCGGTGGGCACTGCGCAGGACCACAAGCGGGTGGGCGACGGCGATACCGGCCCGAATACCGGCGGCATGGGGGCCTATTCCCCGGCCCCGGTCCTGTCGGATGCGGTGCTGCGCCAAGCCATGGATGAAATCGTGCGCCCCACCATCGCCGAGATGGCAAAGCGCGGCACGCCGTTTCAGGGCGTCCTTTATGTCGGGTTGATGATCAGGGACGGGTATGCACGGCTGGTGGAATACAATGTCCGCTTCGGCGACCCGGAATGCCAGGTTCTGATGATGCGGCTTGGCGCGCAGGCCTTCGACCTCATTCATGCCTGCGCCGAAGGGCGGCTGGGGGATTGCAGGGTCAACTGGGCCGAAGATCACGCGCTGACCGTGGTGATGGCGGCCGAGGGGTATCCCGGCACCTATGCCAAGGGCTCGCAAATCCGCGGGCTGGATGAGATGCCCGAGGATTCCGCGCATATGGTCTTTCACGCCGGGACGGCGGAACGGGACGGCTCTGTCGTCGCGTCTGGCGGCAGGGTGCTGAACGTTACAGCGCGTGGCGCGACACTGGCCGAGGCCCGCGACCGCGCCTATGGCATGGTCGATGCCATCGATTGGCCGGGCGGATTCTGCCGCCGCGATATCGGTTGGCGGGCGCTCTGAACCGGATTTCGTC
>NZ_JBARVQ010000063.1:0-2738 GCF_049646345.1 Albidovulum sp.
GCTGTCTCGCCGGTCCTGACAAAGCCCAGCGCCTGAAATGCCGCGTGATTTCCGGCCAGTTCCACGCGGCTTTGCAACACGAGCCGCGGCACCGCCAGCGCCTTCGCCCGGGTCGTCGCATGATCGACAAGCTGCCGCGCGAGGCCCTGACCGCGAAATTCGTCGGCCACAGCCAGCTTGCCGACATAAAGGTGCTCGGGGGCGGGGGTGAGAAAAAGGCAGGCGATCATCCGGCCAAGATCGTCAAGCACCCAGACCTCACCCTCCCGCGCCTGCCGGGCGATGCCCTCTGCCGTCAGCCGGTGCAGCGATGAGGGCGGGTCGATCACGCCGTCTATATAGGCGAATGCGGCATGGAGGAGGCCAAGGACCGGGCTCATGTCCTCCTCGCCGGTCAGGCGTCGCGGGGTGCGGTGCACCGGCAGGCCGTCATTCGGGTGAAGCCAGGACACACGTTCATTCCAGTGGACATGGTTGGTCGGCACATAGCTGGACGGATCGTCCAGCGTTGCCGCATAAAGGTCGATTTCATGCGCGCGGGCCGTACTTTGATAGCCCATCGGCGTGCCGCAGGCAGCGCAGAAATAGCGCCGGACGCCGGGTGAGGAATCGCGTCCGGCCGGGGGTATCCCGGTCCAGCGGAACGCCGCCAGATTAACCGCCAGAAAGCTGGTGAAGGGTGCGGCCGTCGCCCGGCGGCAGCTTTCGCAGTGGCAGTGCATCTGCCAGTTCGGAGCGCCCTCGAAAGCAAAGCGCACCGCGCCGCAAAGGCATCTTCCAGTTCCTCCGTCCATGAACTCCTCCCATGTTGCGGGCGAGTTGGCCGCCAGCTCTGCGTCAAGTCAAGAATGCCTTGCCGAAAGTCCTCCTCGCAGGGCAGTCTCTGGCGGTGATGAGCGAAAATCCGCATTCCGACTTTCTGGTCCGGCCGTTCCATACCGGGGACGGCGGGGCCGTGGTGCGCATGGTCACGGCGCTGGCCGCGTTTCACGGCGACACCGCCCGCATCGACGAAGATCTGCTGGCGCGTGACGCAGGCGGCGCATCGCCGTGGATTCGTATCCTGATTGCCGAGGCCGATGGCACGCTAATCGGATATGCCGCATTCGCCCCGCTTCATCACCTTCAATATTCCCGCCGCGGGCTCGACATGCATCACCTCTTTGTGGCCGAGGCCTGGCGTGGCAAAGGCGTCGGCTCGGCTCTGGTCGAGGCCGGTGCCGCGCTAGCCCGGTCGCTGGACTGTGGCTGGCTTTCGGTCGGTGCCGATGCCGAAAACCGCGCGGCGCAGGACTTCTACCTTGCGCGCGGCTTTGCGATGCACCCGTATTTTGGTGTAAGGCTGCGGCGTCTGCTGGCTGGCGACTAGCAGCCGAAGAAATCCCGATATCTTGTGGATAACCGCCATCATGCCGCCATATGCGGGGTATGGGCATTGACTCAAAGCCCGGTCCGCCCAAGGATTGCAGACCCGGAGGAATCATTCGAAGGCCCCGCTGTTGCGTTTCACACGGCTCAGACTGAACGGCTTCAAAAGCTTCGTCGACCCGACGGATCTGCTGATCCATGACGGGCTGACGGGCGTTGTCGGCCCGAATGGCTGCGGCAAGTCGAACCTCCTGGAAGCTTTGCGCTGGGTCATGGGCGAAAACCGCCCGACTGCGATGCGCGGCGGCGGGATGGAAGACGTGATCTTTGCCGGGGCCGCCACCCGGCCCGCCCGCAACTTCGCCGAAGTCTCGATCACCATCGACAATA
Source organism: Albidovulum sp. (assembly GCF_049646345.1). Classification (GTDB taxonomy): domain Bacteria; phylum Pseudomonadota; class Alphaproteobacteria; order Rhodobacterales; family Rhodobacteraceae; genus Albidovulum. The sequence continues at coordinate 1,759 of NZ_JBARVQ010000063.1, forward strand.
CAGAACGGCTGGCGCCATCGGGGTTCAACGATCAGGATCAGCTCGACATCGTGCGCCGCATCACCCGCGATGCGGGCTCGGCCTACAAGGCCAATACCAAGGAAGTGCGCGCCCGCGACGTGCAGATGCTCTTTGCCGATGCCTCCACCGGGTCGCATTCGCCGGCGCTGGTGCGGCAGGGGCAAATTTCGGAACTGATCAACGCCAAGCCGAAGAACCGCCGCCGTATTCTGGAAGAGGCCGCGGGGATTTCCGGCCTCTACCAGCGGCGGCACGAGGCCGAGCTGAAGCTGAACGGTACCGAACAGAACCTTGCCCGGGTTGAGGATGTGGTCGAACAGCTGGCCTCACAATTGCAGACGCTGGCGCGTCAGGCACGGCAGGCGGCGCGGTACCGTGAGATCGGCAATGAACTGCGCCGGGCGGAGGGCATGCTGCTCTATCGTCGCTGGCGCGAAGCCGATGAGGCGCGGGCGACGGCCGAGGCGGGGCTGACGGAACGCACGAAACTCGCCGGTCAGGCCGAGGTTGCCGCCCGTGCGGCAGCCAAGGCAAGGGGTGAGCGGGAACAGGCGCTGCCCCCCTTGCGCGAGGAAGAGGCAATCGCGGCGGCGGTTCTGCAACGTCTTCAGGTCCAGCGCGATACCCTGTCGGATCAGGAGGCGCGGGCGCTTCAGACCATTGAGACGCTGCAAAACCGCATCGAACAGCTGGCCCGCGATATGGAGCGCGAAGCCGGGCTGAACCACGATGCTGGCGAGACGATCAGCCGTCTGGAATGGGAACAGGCCCAGATCGTCAAGGCCGCCGAAGGGCATGAGCCGCGTCTGGCCGAGGCGCTTGAGGTCGCGCAGGACGCGGCCCGAGTGCTCTCGGACCGCGAAACCGCACATTCGGAACTGACCGAGGATGTCGCCCGCCTCTCGGCCCGGCATCAATCGGCCCACCGGCTGCTGTCGGACAGCCGCGCGACGATGGAG
>NZ_JBARVQ010000064.1:0-14201 GCF_049646345.1 Albidovulum sp.
CCCTCGGCAGGCATAGCTGGCAGCCACCTGAAGGGCCGCAACGCCCCCGCCCTGCTTGCCGATAGCGGGCTTCACGCCATTCTCCACCCATTGCTTCAAGGCCCTGGCCGTCCTGCAATCCATGGCCGCCGGTTGCGTCAGCGCCACGCCAGAAACCGATAGCAGGCTGACGCCGTCTTTCAGCCCGCAGCCTTTCAGCTTGGCCTTGATCGGGGGAATGGTCTTGCCCTTCAGTGCCGGATCGCCACAGACAGAGCCCTTGCGACCGGTGGTCACCTCGGGCACGGGTTGTGTGCGGACAGCGGCGCGCAGCACCTTGGCCTGCGCCTTCAGGTTTTTCGGGCGCGGTTCGGGGCGACGCGAAACAAGCGGGGCAAAGGCCGACAGCAGGGATACCGCCGGTTTGACAGCCACCGCCTTGATCGCGGGCCGGGGCATCGGAAAGGGCGACTTCTCCGGGGCATTGGCACCGGCCATACCCGCCGAGAGGAACAGGGCCGCGACCAAAGCAACCCCGAAACCTGATATCATGCGCCCGCTCAAGCCTTGTCCGCTTTCACGCGGCCGAAATCCGGGGCCGCGGTATCCTGCCCCGCCTCGATGATCCCGCGCCGGATCGCGCGCGTGCGGGTGAAATAGTTGAACAACTCATCCCCGTCGCCCATCCGGATCGCCCGTTGCAACGCGAACAGTTCCTCGGTGAAGCGGCCGAGGACATCCAGCGTCGCCTCCTTGTTGGTCAGGAACACATCACGCCACATCGTCGGGTCCGAGGCCGCGATACGGGTGAAATCGCGAAAACCCGCGGCGGAATATTTGATGACTTCGCTTTCGGTCACCCGGCGCAGATGGTCGGCCACGCCCACCATCGTATAGGCGATGAGATGCGGCGTATGGCTGGTGACGGCAAGGACGAGGTCATGGTGATCGGCCTCCATCTCCTCGACCAGCGCGCCCATGCCTTCCCAGAAGCTGCGCAGCCGCGCGACCGCCTCGGGCCGTGCATCGCCGGGGGTCAGGAGCGTGAAGCGGTTCTGAAAGAGCGTGGCAAAGCCGGACCGCGGCCCGGAATGCTCGGTCCCGGCCAGGGGATGACCCGGCACGAAATCGACGCCTTCGGGGATATGCGGACCAACCGCCTCGACAACCGCCTGCTTGACCGAACCGACATCGGTGACGGTGGCACCGGGTTTCAGGTGGTGGCGTATCTCTTTCGAGACCTGCCCCATCACGCCCACCGGCACGGCAAGAACCACCAGATCAGCACCCTGCACGGCCTCGCCTGCGGTCACGAAGACCTCATCGCAAAAGCCCATCTCAAGGGCAGCCTCACGCGTCGCCTCGGTCTTGGCATAGCCCACGACGCTGCCCGCAAGGCCCCATTTCTTCATTGCATGGCCCATCGACGAGGCGATGAGGCCAAGCCCGATCAGGGCAACGCGGTCATAGATCACAGCCATCAGCCCCGCCCCTTGAACTTAGCAATCGCGGTCGCCACCCGGCGGCAGGCGGCTTCGTCGCCGATGGTGATGCGCAGGCAATGCGGCAGGCCATAACCCGCCACCCGGCGCACGATCAGCCCTTCGGATTGCAGATGGGCGTCACAGGCCGTGGCCTCAGCCTCATCCGCGAAACGGGCCAGAATGAAATTGGCCATCGACGTGTCCGAAGGCACGCCATGTTCGGCCAGAGCCTCGGCCAGCCAGACCCGCATCCGCGCATTCTCGTCCCGGCATTTCGCGACGAAGTCCTGATCGCGTACCGCCGCCTCGCCCGCTTCAAGCTGGCCATGCGACAGGTTGAAGGGATTGCGGATGCGGTTCAGCACGTCGATGATCGCCTGCGACCCATAGCCCCAGCCGATCCGCAGACCGCCCAGCCCGTAGATCTTGGAAAAGGTCCGCGTCATGAAGACATTGGGCCGCTCGGTCGCGAGCGCCGCGCCGCCATCGAAACCCTCGACGAATTCGGCATAGGCCCCGTCAAGAACAAGGATCGTCTGTTCCGGCAGGCCATCGGCCAGCCGCGCCACCTCGCCCGCGCCGATCATCGTTCCGGTCGGGTTATTGGGGTTGGCGATGAAGACGATCTTCGTCTTTTCATTCGCGGCAGCCAGGATCGCATCGACATCGACGGTGCGGTCGCGTTCGGCCACCTGCACGGGCGTCGCCCCAACCGAGCGCGCCGCGATCGGGTACATCAGGAACCCGTGCTGGGTAAAGATCACCTCATCCCCCGGCCCGGCATAGGCCTGACAGAGCAAGAGCAACACCTCATCCGAGCCCGTGCCACAGATGATCCGCGCGGGGTCCAGCCCATGAACCTCGCCGATCGCCTCGCGCAGCTTCGCGTGATCGGTGGAGGGATAACGGTGCAGGTTGTGCACCGCGCGGGCATAAGCCTCTTTCGCCTTCTCCGACGCCCCGAACGGGTTTTCGTTCGACGACAGCTTTACCGCATCGGTGATCCCTGCCACATGGCTCGCCCCGCCCTGATAAAGCGCGATCTCCATGATGCCGGGTTGCGGGCGGATCGGGTCGGTCATGTCGGCCTCTGACTTGTTCGGGGTTTTCTAGCGGGCAGGCGGGCGCATGGCCAGTGGGTTTTGTGATATCCGGGCGCCAATAGAGGGTGCTTTGTCGCTCCGGTCCAGGGCCATGCAGAGTATGAAAAATGCTGCTTGATCTGCCCTGCTATGATGCCACTAGGGTAGTCTCGTGACTCATCTCGAAAATCAGGCAATGGTTTCGCAACACATGAACAAGCTTCTCAGCTCCAATCCAAGCAAACTATTCTTCGCGGTCGCCGCTCTTTGTATTGGCGCGGTGCCGCTGGCTGAACTTTACCATGATTGGGTCAACCTCGAAGGAGGGCTGTTCGATGAACTGTTTCACTTCCTCTGGGGAAACTTGGGCATACTAAATCTTGTCTATCTCATCTCGATACTTGGCCTTCTCGGGCATCTCTCCCGTTCGATCGGTCGCGACCGAAAGCGGGCTTTTGTTGCGATGATTGTCTGGAGTGTGATCGGCATTATCGCGGTGGGCTTGGCGGCAATAGGGTCGGATTTTCTGCAAAGCGAATACAATACAGATGCATATAAGAGGGTGACACCGGACGACTATCTCACTTGGATTGTTATACCCGGATTGGAACCGGGCGACCCCCAATCTGTATTGGTGCTGAATCGTCCGAACGCCTTCAGCACCTACAGTTGGACGCGGATGACGATTGTGGAAGTCGCTTACATGATCATCATGGCCTCGGCTGCGGCTTGGTCCGTCCTATTTGTCAACCGCCGAAACCCGAAACTCGGTGTGGCGGCCATACCCATTTCCTTGATAGCGGCATTGATCACCTATGTCTGGATCGCAGCCCCTTGGGCATTCCAACCTGACTACGATATTTTCATCGGTGACCGAATCCTTGGGACCATGGCTTTTAATGCATTCGTCTTCTTCGACAGCGACCCAACCGCAGGCCTAACAATGTTTGCCTATGTCCTGTCAATAATTTGCATGGTTTTCATCTGGAAACCACTCACCGCCGACTCACGGTCATCTGATAACCAACAGATGAACTAAGGCCGTTTCGAATAGTTTTCCTGCCAAACAAGAAGGGGCCGCGGCAGTGCCGCGACCCCTTGAAAACCGGATCCTGCCGCTGGGGCGGATTAGTTCTTCGCGTAATATTCGACGACGAGGTTCGGTTCCATCTGCACCGCGTAAGGCACATCGCCGAGGGCCGGCGTACGCACGAAGGTCGCGGTCATCTTGGAATGATCAGCCTCGATATAGTCGGGCACATCACGCTCGGCGAGGCCGACAGCCTCGAGCACGAGGGCCAGCTGGCGTGACTTGTCGCGGACGGCAACCACGTCGCCTTCCTTGACGCGGTAAGAGGCGATGTTCACCTTCTTGCCGTTCACGGTCACATGGCCGTGGTTCACGAACTGGCGTGCGGCAAAGATGGTCGGCACGAACTTGGCGCGGTACACGACCGCGTCCAGACGGCGCTCCAGGAGACCGACGAGGTTCTCACCGGTATCGCCCTTGACGCGCTCGGCTTCGCCGTAGATGCGGCGGAACTGCTTTTCGGTCAGATCGCCGTAATAGCCCTTCAGCTTCTGCTTGGCGCGCAGCTGCGTACCGAAGTCGGAAAGCTTGCCCTTGCGGCGCTGGCCGTGCTGGCCGGGGCCGTATTCGCGGCGGTTGACCGGGGATTTCGGACGGCCCCAGATGTTTTCGCCCATCCGGCGGTCGATTTTGTACTTGGCAGAGGTGCGTTTGGTCACCGCTGATCTCCTTCTTTGGGCGCCCCGGACCTGATCCGGGGCCATGAAGGGCGTTGTCCTTTCCGTCGTTCCGGACCTGATCCGGGACCTCGGGCGACAGGCATCCCCTTGCGGGGGCCACCAACACCAATGAAATGCCCGGGCGCTTTCGTCCCGGGACGGGCGGCTTATAGCGCCCGGACCAGCAGAGTCAACGCCTCATGCGCCGCTAAATCGCGCGGTGCCCATCTGGTGTGAAGATGCACGTCGTCTTTGTCAGGCGGCCTCGTACCGCATGATCGCCGCTTCCGGCGCCGACAGACTGCGACGGGCATATTCTCCGTAAAGATGGCGGTCCCGCTCCAGATCCGGCAGCGTGTTGAAGAGCGCAGCACGCTGATGCGGCTCCATCAGATCAAGATCGGCGGCTGCGGGATGGAAACTCTCGGTCTCCATGCCGTTCGCCCAGATTACCTGATGACGTTCGGTCAGAAGGTGGAAATAGGTCACCTCTCTGAACCCGGTTTCGGCAACGATCCGCTGTCCGTCGATCAGATCGCGGGCCGCCACCAGAACCTCATCCTCGCTGAAAAGCGCGCGCGCCCGCGCACCGCGAACCAGCATCCTGTGCTCGGGCGAAACCAAAAGATCGAATTCCGGCCGGTCCTCGCCCATGGCCCCGGCACGGATGCGCACGGGCCTGAGATGCGGCATCGCGTAGAGCCGGGCCCCGCTCATCCGGCGCGATCCGGTCCAGAGCACTTCCTGCGCGCTGTCATCGCGGGTGGAAATGCGGTCGCCGGGCCGGATGGCTTCGACAGGGCGCGGCCCGTCCGGCGTTGCGATCAGAGTACCGCCGGTAAAACAAATGACACCGCCGCGCGCACCCGGCGGGTCTGCGGGCAAAGCCTCGGCCGATTGATCAGAGACAAAAAGATCGACCGTCAGGGGCGGCAATCCAGCCGGAAACGCCAGAACCACGCCGCGCCTTTCGGTCTCGATCACACCAAGAGGATAGTTCGCGCGCCCATCCGTCAGCACGAGGCCCCGCAGCGGTTGCATGCTGTCGCCGGACGCCTCCGTGACACCGCGCGACCGGTTTCCCAGCAAGGGTCCGAAGAACCGCACCGCGGACCGGCGCGCCCGGGCGCGCAATTCGCCTCCGCCATCGAAAATGTCGAAGATCTCGCCTTCGGGAGCCCCGCCCAGACGTATCGGATCACCCAGCAACCGCAAGACCGAGCCGACCGCCAAAGCTTCCAGCCCAGCCCCCCGGACACCATCGATCTCCACCTGCGCAAGCGGCACAATATAGGTGCCGCGGCGTGCCCCCGCACTGCCCATAGTTCCACCCCAATTTTTTTGTTTTCGGGCCCACCCGGCCACTTATCGCAAAAGGTTAACACGGGACTTCGCGGAACAAACCGTCCGCCGGTTGCGAAGGTCACGCCAGCCGCCAATGTTGCAGAAAAGAATCACCGCAAAGGCCCGTTTTCGTGGAAAATTGCCGTGGCAACCCGTTGCAGGTTTTCTGCCAACCAATCTGTTCAACCTGAAGGCAGACCGGTATCGTTCGGCGAAACAACAGCCAGGCCGATTTGAATATGCCCGTAACACTAAGGGACGTCGCAGAACGGGCCGGAGTCTCCACCTCGGCCGTATCGCGCACATTCACCCCCGGCGCCTCCGTCTCGGCGAAGACGCGGGCCAAGGTCGAAAATGCGGCGTCCGAGCTTGGCTATGCGCCAAGCGCATTGGCCTCGGCGCTCAGCACCGGACGGACGAAACTGATCGGGCTTGTCTCGAACAACTTCCACAACCCGGTCTTTCTGGAGGTGTTCGACCGGTTCACGCGCGGATTGCAGGAACGCGGGCTGCGGCCTCTGCTCGTCAATCTCAGTGATGAAACCGACCCTGCCAACTCCGTCCGCATGCTCCGGCAATATTCTGCGGACGGGGTGATCGTCGCTTCCTCGACCTTACCGCCAAGCTTCGCCAAGGCCTTTGCCGATGCGGGACTGCCGGTCGTCCATGCCTTCGGCCGCGCCATGGTGCGACCGGATGTCCATGTCGTCGGCATCGACAATATCGAATGCGGACGAATTGCCGCGCGGACACTGATCGCGCGCGGCTACCAGCGGGTGGCATTTCTGGGCGGGCCCGCCAGCGCGACCTCGACCCAGGACCGGGCCGCGGGCTTCGCGACGGAAATGGCAGGGCATCCGGGCATCACAGTCAGCGAAAGTCACGCGGCAGCCTATTCCTTCGAGGCGGGCCGGGCCGAAATGCAGCGCCTCTTGGCGGCCGGCCCGCCAGCCGAAGCCTATTTCTGCGGGGACGACGTCCTGTCCATCGGCGCGCTGAGTGCCCTGCGGGAGGCAGGATTGGCCGTGCCGGAGGATGTCGGCCTTATCGGGTTCAACGACATGGAAATGGCCGGGTGGCAAAATATCGGCCTGACCACGATCCGCCAGCCGATCCCCGAGATCATCAACGCTGCCATCGATCTTGTCGTTGCTACAATCGACGTGCCGGGTGACAGGCCTGAAGCGCGCCATTTTGACTGCACGCTGATCGAACGCGCGACCCTCCGACCGAAACGAGACTAACCAATCGACGCTCGATTTTTCTCCGAAAAATCGTCGAATTTTCGGAGAAAATTCGTTCTCCCTCGGCGCTATCGAAACATTGGCGGCCGCGCATCGATCCATTGCCCATCTGCCTGACCGGACTCCGCGACCGCAAAGACCGCCGCCATCGACCGCAACCCATCCTCGGCGCGGGGATAGAGATCGGCGGAAGGATCCATGTCACGCCCCTCCTTGCGCGCCCGGATTGCTTCAGCCAGATCCTTGTAGATATTGGCGAAAGCCAGAGGCATCCCCTCGGCATGACCGATCGTCACCCGCGTCGTCCGGTCCGCTTCCGGCGAGAGCCCCGCCTCACCGCGTTCGATCACCTGCAAGCGTTGCCCGAGCGGCATCCAGAAAAGCTGGTTCGGCTGCTCCTGTGCCCAGCGCAGCCCGCCTTTTTCGCCGAAGACCTGCAGCGTCAGCCCGTGCTGCCGCCCGATGGCGACCGATGAGGTCCAGAGCCGCCCCACGGTTCCGCCCGACATGCGGAAATTCACCATCGCATCGTCTTCCAGCACACGGCTTTCGATACAGGAGACAGTATCGGCCGAAAGCCGTTCCACCTCCTGCCCAGTCACGAAGCTTGCCATATGCAACGCATGGATGCCGCAATCCGCGAACTGGGCCGAGACACCCGCCTGCGCCGGGTCATAGCGCCAGCGGACACGGGGGTTATCGGCGTCGGCGGCATCGGCATGATGGCCATGGGCGAACTCGGCCAACACAAGCCGGATACGCCCCAGATCGCCGCGCGCCACCATCGCCTTCATATGCCGGACCAGCGAATAACCTGAATAACCGTAATTCACCGCGCAGATGCGCCCGGTCTCGCGCGCCAGCGCGACGATCTCCTCGCCCTCCCCGACCGTCATCGTCATCGGCTTTTCGCAGAGTACGTGGAACCCCGCTTTCAGAAATTCCCGCGTGATCTCGAAATGCGTCGAATTCGGCGTGGCAACGGTGACAAGGTCGACCCGGTCCGCCCGGCCCCTCTCGCCCTCCAGCATTTCGCGCCAGTCACCATAGGCGCGGTCAGGGACAAGGCCCAGTCGCCGCCCGTAATCCCGCCCCGCCTCGGGCCGGTGGTCAAGCGCGCCGGCGACGAAGGCAAACTCACCATCAAGGCCAGCCCCCAGCCGGTGCGCCGGGCCGATCTGGCTGCCCTCGCCTCCGCCAATCATCCCCCAGTTCAGACGTGTCATAGACGGGCTCTCCTAGTTGAAACCGATAGATTGAAGATAAAGCCGGTTGGTGCGCGCGTCATCGCGCGGGCTGGCAGCCTGGCCGGGATCGCATTCCTGCTCGACCGTGCACCAGCCCTTGTAGCCGATTTCGCCCAACATCCGGCGAAGGGTCGGAAAGTCCATTGCCCCCTTGCCGAGATTGCAGAAGATGCCCTGCCCGCAGGCCTCATAGAAATCCGTGCGGCTGGCGACAACCTCGGCCTTCACACCCGGATCGATATCCTTGAAATGAAGATACGCGACCCGGGCGGCGTATCGCCGAAGGAAGGCCAGTGGATCGGCCCCGGCATAGAGATGATGGCCGGTATCGAGGCAGATTTTCAGGAAACTCTCATCGATCTCGTCCAGCAGCCGCTCCAGCTCCGGCTCGAAATCCATGAACCCGCCCGCATGGGCATGGATCGACACCGTCAGCCCATAAACCTCTGTCCCCATCCGCGCCACCGTCGCGATCCGGTCGCGGAACGTCTTCCAGTCGGCCGCATCCATCTGCTCCGCCTCATCCGGGCGGCCCGCGGTGGGCGCGCGGCGGGGCGAGATTGAATCGATCAGCACCAGATGCCGGGCGCGGTTGGCGACCAGAAGCTTGCATGTGCGCAGCGCCCCGTCCATCACCTCCTGCCATTTCGACGGATCGTGAAAGGGGCGAAAGACCACGCCACCGGTCAGCGTCAGCCCCTCTTCATCCAAGGCGTCGGACAGCTCTGCCGCATCCTCGGGCATATAGCCAACGGGGCCGAGTTCGATGCCCGTGTACCCCGCTTCGGCACAGTCGCGCAGCACCGTCCGCCAGGGCGGATTGCGCGGATCGTCGGGGAACTCGACACCCCAGGAACAGGGCGCATTGCCAATCCGGATCATCGCCGCCCTCAGAACTCTGCCGGGCAACGCCAGTCGCGCGCCGCGTGTGACGCCCTGACAGCGGCAACCACCTGCTGCACAGCCAGCCCATCATGGAAGGTGGGCCAGACCGCCTGCCCGGTCTCGATCGCCATCAGGAAATCGCGCGCCTCGATGATGATCTGATCCTGATAGCCGGTGCCATGGCCCGGCCCCTGACAGAAGGGCAGATAGTCGGGATGGGCGGGACCGGTCAGCACCTTGCGGAACCCCCGTTCGGCGGGAGCTGCATCGGCGTGATAGAGCCAAAGCGCGTTCTGATCCTCCTGATCGAAGCGGACCGCGCCCTTGGTGCCAGTGATCTCATAGGCATAGCCCATCTTGCGCCCGGTCGCGACGCGGCTGGCGCCGATATGGCCCACGACCCCGCTGTCGAACCGCACCATCATCTGCACCTGATCATCATTCGTCACCTCCACCCCGCCGCGTTCGGGATGGACCACCTCCATCACCGCGTTCAGTTCGGCAATCGGCCCCATCAGCGCCAAGGCGGCATTGATCGCATGCGGGGCGAGATCGCCAAGGCAACCGTTTGCCTCGCCCTGACTGCGCCAGTCGGCCACGCTGGTATCGGTGTGGAAATCCTCGTTATGTTCACCCCGGAAATGGGTGATGCGGCCCAACGCGCCCTCGGCGATGAGTTTTCGGGCGAATTGTGAGGCCGGGGTGCGGATATAGTTGTAGGCGACCATGTTCGGGGCACCCGCCCGATCCGCCGCCGCGACCATGGCGCGGGCATCCTTAACGTCCAGTCCCATGGGTTTTTCGCACATCACCGGCTTGCCGAGCGCAAAGGCCGCCTCGGCAATCTCGCGATGCGTGGACTGGGGCGAGGCGATGATCACCGCCTCCACGGCGGAGTCTTCCACCAGCTTTCGCCAGTCACCGGTGCCACGCCGAAAGCCATAGGCCGCACGGTAGCGGTCTCCGCTTTCCTCGCTCGACCCGCAGATCATCTCCAGCCGGGGCCGCAGCTTCGTGTCAAAGACGGCCCCGACCGCGGCCATCGCAACCGAATGGGCCTTGCCCATATAGCCGCCGCCGACAATTCCGATGCCGATCTCCGCCATTTCGAACCCCTGCCTGACAAGCATATTGCAACCGGTTGCAAAATCAGTATCGTGACGGCGATGTTAGCGCAACAAGTTTCCGCGACCGAGGAACGAAAATGACCGAACTTTCACGGCTGGCCGGCAAATCCTTTCTGATCGTGGGCCGGGCAGGGATGGACCTCTATCCCGATCCGCCCGGCGCGCGCACCGAAGAGGCAACGGCGATGACGGTCTGCCTTGGCGGCTCTTCGGCCAATATCGGCGTGGCTTTGGTCAGGCAGGGTTGCAAGGTCGCCCTTGTCACCCGCATCGCCGATGACGCGATCGGGCGCTATTGCCTGAACGAGCTTGACCGCTATGGCATCGAACGCACCCATGTGACGCCGGTGGGCGGCGAGGCGCGCAATTCGCTGGCCATCGTCGAAACCCGGATTGAGGATCATCAATCGGTCATCTACCGCAACGGGGCCGCCGATTTCGAAATGACGGTCGCGAATGTGGAAGGCGTCGACTACGCCCCTTATTCCGCCCTGATCACAACCGGCACCGTCCTTGCCGCCGAACCGTCCCGCACGGCCGCCTTCCGCGCCTTCGATCTGGCGCGCGCCGCCGGGTTGCCATTGATCTTCGACATTGATTACCGGCCCTATAGCTGGCCCTCCGCTGCAGTCGCGGCAGAGGTCTATTCCCGCGCCGGGGCGCTTTGTGACGTGATCGTCGGCAATGACGTGGAGTTCGGCTTCATGGCCGGGGACTATGACAAGGGTCTCGACAAGGCGCGGGAACTGGTCGCAGGGGGCGCGCGGATCGCCGTCTACAAGATGGGCGAAAAGGGCGCGATCACGATCACGCAAGATGGCGAGTTCCGGACCGGCATCTACCGGACAGAGGCGCTGAAACCCACCGGCGCGGGCGACAGTTTCATGGGCGGCTTTGTCGCCGCCCTCGCCGATGGCCGCCCGGTGCGCGAGGCCGTCCTGCGCGGCTCGGCCTCTGCCGCGATGGTCGTAGCCCGCGTGGGTTGCGCCCCCGCCATGCCAACGACCGGGGAGCTTGACGCCTTCCTCGCCGACCGCCCCGATCCAGTATGAGAGGTTCCGATGCACATCGCCCCGCATGACAACCAGAACCAGCCCATCGTCGACACCGATCACCCGCTGGTGCCACTCAATTACTTCAACATCGTCAAACTGAAACAGGGCGAGACCTTCGCCTATCAGGTGCCGGGATACGAGACCTGCATCGCCCCCGCGACCGGCAGCGTGACCATCGAGGTCGGCGGTCAACGACATGAAGGGATCGGCAACCGGACCAAGGATGTCTGGGACGGAGAGCCGGAAGGCGTCTACGTGCCGACGGGGATGGAAGCACGCTTCACCTGCCTGACCGGTACTGCGGAAGTGTTCATCGCGGGCGCAAAGTTCGACAAGGTCCTGGAGCCTTTCGCCGTGCGTGCCGAAGACCTCGATGTGGTGCAATACGGCTCGGACGACACCAAGACCCACCGCAAGATCAAGCATATCCTCGGGACGAAGTATCACGACCGTGTCGGGCGGCTGCTGGTGTCAGAGCTGTTCACCGTCGGCGCGGGCGGCTGGTCGGGTTTCCCGAGCCACAAGCACGATACCGACCGGCTGCCCGATGAATCCCGCCATGACGAGACCTACAATTTCCGCTTCCGCCCCGATTACGGGTCAGGCCTTCAGATGCTGCAACGCGAGGACAACGAACCGGGCGACGCCTATCACATCATGGACGGCTCCACCGTGCTGATCGACAAGGGCTATCACCCCTGCTGCGTGCTGCCGGGATATGAGATGTATTATTTCACCATCCTCGGCGGGCTGACGCAGCGCAGCCTCAAACAGTATTTCCAGCCGACCCATGCGGATCAGCTGCACACGATCCCCGGGATCATGGACATGGTGGCCAAGTTCAAATGACACTCGCAACACTTTCCGAAGTCCTCCGCCCTGCCCTGCGTGACGGTTATGCCGTTCCGGGCCTCGTCTGCCTTGGCTGGGAAGACATGCGCGCCTATGTGGCGGCGGCCGAGGCTGAACGCGCGCCCGTCATCCTTCAGGCCGGGCCCTCGTGCCGGGCGCATACGCCCCTGCCGGTTCTGGGGGCGATGATGCGGCACCTTGCGGAAGTGGCGAGCGTGCCGGTCGTCGTCCATCTCGACCACGGCTACACGGTCGAGGACTGCCGCGAGGCGATTGCGGCGGGCTTCACCTCGGTCATGTTCGACGGGTCGAAGAAGCCGCTGGAAGAGAACATCGCCGAAACCGCCGCCATCGCCGAAATGGCCCATGCCGCGGGCGTGTCCTGCGAGGGCGAGATCGGCTTTGTCGGCTATCACGGCGGCGCGGCCTCGGCCGGAACCGATCCGGAAGAAGCCGCCCGCTTCGCACGCGAAACCGGCGTCGACGCAATGGCAATCTCTGTCGGCAACACCCATCTGCAACTTGAGAAAAGCGCGGGGCTGGACGAGGCACGCATCCACGCGATCGAAGCGGTGACAACTGTGCCGCTGGTGATCCATGGCGGCTCCGGCGTACCACTTGCCCAGCGCCGCGCGCTGGCTCAGGGCTCGACGATCTGCAAGTTCAACATCGGCACCGACCTGCGCTTTGCCTTTGGCGATGCCCTGCGCAAGGCGGTGATGGCCGACCCCGATCGCTATGACCGCGTGGCGATCCTGAAGGAAACCCACGATCCGGTGATGGCGGCAGCCCGCGCCGCGATCCGCAGCGTTGCATCGGACGGGCGCGCCTGACGCGACCCATATAAACCGCCGCCGAATCCGAATCCTCCCAATCCTTGGTATATTTTGTGATCACACAATTTTCTGCTGTGATCACAAAATACCGTTTTTGCCGGCCGCAAAGGCTTTTCCCGCATTTATCATTTCGTCACCCCCCTCTCATATGCCATCAAGGGCATCAAACCGAACCAGAACGGGGACACGTGATGAACATCCACGAATACCAGGCCAAGGCCCTTCTGCGCAGCTACGGCGCGCCGGTGTCGGACGGACGCGCCGTTCTGCGGGCCGAGGAAGCCAAAACCGCTGCCGGAGAACTCGACGGGCCGCTCTGGGTCGTCAAAGCGCAGATCCATGCGGGCGGACGCGGCAAGGGCAAGTTCAAAGAGGCCGAGGCCGGTGAAAAGGGCGGTGTGCGCATTGCCAAGTCGGTCGAGGAAGCCGCCAATGAGGCGCGCAAGATGCTGGGCCGCACGCTGGTCACGCACCAGACCGGCGCGCCGGGCAAGCAGGTCAACCGCATCTATATCGAAGACGGCAGCGATATCGCGCGCGAACTTTACCTCGCACTTCTGGTCGATCGCGGTTCCAGCCGCGTCTCGTTCGTCTGCTCGACCGAAGGCGGCATGGATATCGAGGAAGTCGCGGCATCGACCCCCGACAAGATCGTCAGCTTCAGCGTCGACCCCGCCTCGGGCCTCAGCGATTTCCACGGCCGCCGCGTTGCCTTCGCGCTCGGGCTGGAAGGCGGGCAGGTCAAGCAATGCGTGGCGCTGATCCGGCTTCTCTACAAGGCCTTCCTTGAGAAGGACATGGAAATGCTGGAGATCAATCCCCTGATCGTCACCCCCAAGGGCGACCTCAAGGTTCTCGATGCCAAGGTCAGCTTCGACGGCAACGCGATCTACCGCCACCCCGATATCGCCGCCCTGCGGGATGAGACCGAGGAAGACCCGAAGGAACTCGCGGCCTCCAAGTTCGACCTGAACTACATCGCGCTCGACGGCGAGATCGGCTGCATGGTCAACGGCGCAGGGTTGGCCATGGCGACGATGGACATCATCAAACTCTACGGGGCCGAGCCCGCCAATTTCCTCGATGTCGGCGGTGGTGCTACGAAGGAAAAGGTGACGGAAGCCTTCAAGATCATCACCTCCGACCCGCAGGTCAAAGGCATCCTCGTCAACATCTTCGGCGGCATCATGCGCTGCGACGTCATCGCCGAGGGCGTGGTCGCGGCGGTCAAGGAGGTCGGCCTCAAGGTGCCGCTGGTGGTGCGGCTCGAGGGCACCAACGTCGAGCTCGGCAAGCAGATCATCAACGAGTCGGGGC
>NZ_JBARVQ010000065.1:0-2084 GCF_049646345.1 Albidovulum sp.
CCATTCGGGTCCGCATCTGCACGATCTCGTGCCAGTGCAGCATCAGGAGCTTGGTCCCACCCCCTTCAGAATGGACAAACGGGGTCGTAAGGTGGGTTTAAACCCACCTTACCGTGCCAATGTCGCGGCCTCGTCCATTGCGGTCAGAAAGCGGGCGACCTCGGCTTCGGTATTGTAGTGGCAGACGGATACGCGGATGCAGGCCTCCAGCCCGAGCGGGCCGAGGATATTGCCGCAATAGTGGTCGTTCTTGCGGATATGGACGCGGATGCCCCGCATCGCCAGGAACGTGACCAATGCGCCAGGCTCCATTCCGTCCAGCGTCAGCGACACCACCCCTTCGCGGCCCTCGGTTCCGCTACCGCCGACGACCGCGACGCCCGGCATTTCCGCCACCCCGCGCAGATTGCCGGTGCCGTGAAGCATTGCCTGCATCAGCCGTGCCTCATGGTCGTGGATCGCCCGGCCCGCCGCCTCGATCCGCGCGCGGCGACCCGTGGCGTCCGAAACCTCGCCGCCCAGCCAGTCGAAATAAGCGACCACGTCCGAGAAGGTCGCATAGACGCCCGCGTCGCGGGTGCCCAGCTCCCATGCCCGTTCAGGTCCGTCGACAATCTGCTCCTTGGCCAAGGCCGTCAGCCGGTCGGACGCCCAGCCGACCCCATAGCCATGCCGGGAAAAGACCTTGTAGGGCGACACCGCATAGCCGTCCGCGCCATAGGCGGCGCAATCGATCTGGCCGTGGCTGGCATGCTGGATGCCGTCGATGATGATGAACGCCTCCGGCGCCTGGTCCCGGATCGCCGCGACAATCGCCGGAACATCCACCGCCATCCCCGTCACCGGCGAGGTCTGGACGATGGTCGCGACCCGGATATCGGGCGTGATCGCCTCCTGATAGGCCTCAAGGCTGACGGTCCCGGTCGCGTTGTCATGCGGCACCAATACATGCTGCCGCCCGGCAACCTCGGCCCAGCGCGCCATCGCGCTGCGCGAAGCGGGATGTTCGAGCGTGGAACCAAGCATCACCCCGCCCTGCCTTGCGCCCAAAGCCGCCGTGCGGATCAGACGAAACAGAACCTCGGTCCCGCTTTCGCCGACAAAGACCTCGCCCCCCGGCGCGTTGAGAAAGAGCCGCATATCGGCCCGGCCCTTGTCGATCGCCGCCATCAGAGCCTTCGAGGCCGGATTGTCGCGCCCCTGATTGTCCGCATAGCCCGCATAGGCCGCCGACGTCCCGATCACCGATTTCAGCCTGAGCGCCCCGCCGGCATTCTCGAAGAAGATCCGCGGGCCTTCGAACGGACACGCCTCCACATGGGCGAAGCGGTCACGAACCCGGTCGACCAGGCCGGGGATCTCGGTGATCATCTGCGGTCTCCTGCCTTGCGCGTGGATGCGTACCGGTTTCGCGCAACCTGCACCGGAAGCAGGGGGGCTGCAATCCCGTCAGCGCGCCCCGCCCGGTGCCTTGTGAAAGCCCTCGTGCCTGTCTGCCGCATCAAGGTGATCGAGCCATGCCGCACGTTCAGCCAGAACCACCTGCGCGTCAGGCCGGTAGCCGCTCTGGTCAGCCAGAGTGGCCGCATGGATATGGATTTCCTCTGGCCATCTGTCCGAGCGAAAATAAAGCCGACTGCCGCAGGCTGGGCAAAAGCCGCGATGGGTTCCGGGCGAGCTTTCGAAATGGGTGACGTCGCCTGTCCATGTGACCGCATCCGACGGAAGCCCGACAAAGGCCGTGAACGGCGAAGAGGTGGCGCGCTGGCAGTTTTCGCAATGGCAGACGAGGTTGCGTGTCACCGGCCCGGCCGAAGACCACGTCACCGCGCCACAAAGGCATCGTCCCCTGAGCATCGTCATGCGTTCCTCCCGCATCCGGCCATGTGAAAGTCTGACCCCGCGCAGACGCCCCCACATGCCCGGCACCGACATGGTCTACGCGGTTTTCGCCCTCAGAACTGCTTACGCGCCCTGAGTGCCGCCTGAATCGTACCGTCATCAAGGTAGTCGAGCTCGCCGCCGATCGGCACGCCCTGCGCAAGCGATGTCGTCGCCACTTCGGTGCCTTCAAGGGCTTCGGC